>JAPYWV010000091.1 GCA_028276165.1 Acidilobaceae archaeon | reverse complement strand
AGCGTACCTCCTGAACGAGACTTTGAAGAGCTTGAAGGAGGAGCTCCTGAAACTAAACGCCACACTAGAGTACAAGGTAACCCTAGTACAGGAGGGCACAACCGTGGAGTTAGAAGTGAAAGCCACCATACCCCTGGGGGAGAAAGCTGGAACCACGAAGTTGAAACCACCCACAGGGACCTTCAAGATTAAAGCCTCCCTAGCAGTGGATAGAAGCCAGGCTAAAGCCTCCATAGAGCTGGAAACGCTAACAGGCAGCGTAAACCCTGGAAAGGCTCTTAACACAATAAGATCACTAGCTAGCAGTAAACCGTATAGATTGGAGGAGACACTTGGTAAAGCCGACAGGCTACTAGAGTCCCTGAACAACCTCATTACAACACTAAATACAACACTAGCGGCCATCAACATACAACAAGGAGGAATGATAGTACAGGAAGCACCCGTAGGAGGTTCTACAGTAACAACCATGGTTGAAGAGGCTGGAGCTCCGGTAAGAGAGGGTAGAAGCGGGACGACCCTAACATTACTACTAATGGGGCTCGCCGCAGTACTAGTTCTTACAACATCCTACATGATATTAACGGGGAGGAAAACCTAATAGGTAACCCCCTTAAAGGCCACTTTGCAAAACTTACCTAAGTTAACCTATAGGATTAAAGCTTAAGTTCTATTAGACGTTTTAAGCTCTAGCTTTACCTGTATCTCAGTTCAATAATGGATTAGGGGGTAACCGTGGGCTATGAGGTTTAGTAGTAGAGATCTCGGTAGTATTGAGGGGTATCTGGGGCTCGATAAGGGCGTTGATGGTAATTTGAAGAGGTACGTTATGGAGACTGTTACATACAACTTCTCCACGGCTATATCCTCCAACCTGGTTAACGTTATGGCTATAAGGTTCATGGGTTTCGGTGTTCTAGAGCTTGGTATCTAACCATCTCTAGGACGCTCTTCGTAACCCTTGGTAGTATGATTGCCCTCCCCCTCATCTACAGGTTTAGGGAGCATAGGCTAAAGTTATGGCTTATCTTCGGTGGGCTTAACAGGATTGGTTGGGCTTCATCCATTTTCACCGTTCTACTACCGCACCCTCTGAACTCCTTAGCTCTCCATGCTAGCCTATAGGATGGCACCGGAGCTCAAGCACTTTAGCGCACGTGGGTCGCAGAGTGGCGATCCACGCAGGTGATGGTTCTCAACTTGGAAGGCAAGGCTTCTAGTTGTGATGTGCTCGGCCTCTCAGGCCATGATACGCAGTTAATCTATGTACCTGTATGTTCTATGGTGTATGGGCTTCTCTAGGGGTATCATGTTCAACATTATCTTCTCTAGGAGGCCTCTAACAGAGGTTGTTAAATCCATTCTAAGCGCCTCGTCTAACGTGTAGAAGCCTACCTCTAAGGCGTCTCCTCCCGGTCTAATCTCACCCCTAGGGTTTCTGTAGAGTATGTCTATGAGGACATAATGGTACTTTATGCCCCCTCCCTCATCCTGTACTATCAACGTATCCACGTTGACTACGCCCACAGGCTCCGCCTCAACTCCTGTTTCCTCCCTGAGCTCCCTAGTGGCCGCCTCCACTAGATCCTCTCCCAGCTCCACGTGGCCTCCTGGTATGCTCCATTTCCCAGCGCCTGGAGGGTACGCTCTCCTAACTAGGAGTATTCTGCCCCGCTCGTCCAGGACGAGGCATCCGACCCCTACTTTAGGTAGCTTCGAGTCCTGGCTCACGATCTCACCTATGGTAACGTTTTAGGGTAAGATTTAATAGATTCTAGGCTCTCCTGGCTCTTAAGGTGCTCCTGGTTGAGGGTCGCTGTGGTCGGTGTGGGCTGGTACGGCTTCAAGCCCGTGGTCCCAGAGCTCTCGTTTAGAGAGATGATGTTCGAGGCCGCTGTGAGGGCTTACGAGGATGCAGGTGTGGATCCTAGGAGGGATGTTGACGCGTTCATATCATGTCAGGAGGACTTCTGGGAGGGTGTAGCTATCTCCAACGAGTTTGCACCCGAGCCTATCGGGGGGGCTCTAAGACCCACCATAACCATAACAGGTGATGGTTTACAGTGTGTAGGCCAAGCCTACATGATGGTTAGGAGTGGTGCTTTCAAAGTCGTAGTTGTGGAGGCTCACGCTAAGCCAAGTAGTATAGTGACATTACAGGAGGTGTACGAGCTCTCGTTAGACCCCTTTATCAGGACGCTCAAGATACCGAACCCCCTCTTCCAAGCGGGGCTCGACGCTGTGGCTTATATGAGGCGTAGTGGTGCTTCAAGAGAGCATCTGGCCATGGTGGCTGTTAAGAACAAGACCAGGGGGTTGCTCAACCCTAGGGCCTCCTACTCCGCTAAGGTAACCCTCGATGAGGTTCTCAACTCGAAACCCGTAGTATACCCTCTAACACGCTACGAGATAGCGGGGTTCACAGATGTAGCTATAAACGTTGTCCTAGCATCAGAGGATGTTGCTAGAAGGTTTGGAGATAAGCATGTTTGGATCGACGGGGTGTGGTGGGCTACAGAGGTGGGCACGGGGGTCATCGAGTGGCATGAGTGGGGTAGGATGCCCTCGATGAAGACTGCGGCTCTAGGAGCTTACAAGCTAGCTGGCATAGAGGATCCCCTAAGGCAGACTGATTTCGCTGAGGTTGAAGACAGGTTTAGCTACATGGAGCTCCTGGCGTTAGAGGAGCTAGGCTTGGGAGGCGATGGGGTTCACAGGTTGCTCGAGCAAGGCTACTACAACCCTGGGGGAGGCTACCCGGTCAACCCTAGTGGTGGAAGCCTCTCCATAGGGGTTACACTGGAGGCTACAGGCTTATCAAGGCTCCTTGAAGCCATACTACAGTTGAGGGGTGAAGCGGGGGGAGTACAGTTGAAGGACGTTAGGAGGGCTATCGTAGCGTCTTGGAGAGGGCCTCCCACGTACACTAGCGCTGTAGCAGTTGTATCAAAGGACTAGGGGGTGGTTGGAGTTGAAGCCTAACATATTCGTTAAGGATAAGGTGGCCATTGTCGGGGCTGGGCTCACACTGTTTAGGAGGAGGCTCCTTGAAACCCCGAGGGAGCTAGCGTGGGAGGCTGCAAGGGAGGCTTTGAACTCCGCAGGGCTAACGCTCAAGGACATAGACTGTATTGTGGTGGGCTCTGCTCCCGACGCCTTCGATGGAATTCACATGAAGGGTGAGTATCTAGCTGATGGATCTGGGGGCTTTAACAAGCCTTTGGTGAGGGTCTTCGTGGGTGGCGGTACTGGCGTGATGGTCCCCGCTGTTGCATGGTGGCATGTTGCTAGTGGTTTGTGTAAGACAGTGCTAGCTGTCGGAGAGGAGAAGATGAGCCACGCCTACCCGCACCCCCAGGGTGTATTCGCCTACATATGGGATCCCATACTTGAGAGGCCCCTAGGCCCTAACCTAATCTGGATATTCGCTTTAGAGATGAGGAGGTACATGCACGTGTGTAAAGCCTCCAAGGAGGATATAGCTCTAGTCTCCGTTAAGAATAAGAGGAACGCCTTAGACCACCCAGCTGCCCAGGCCGCCGCTAACATAACTGTAGACGATGTTTTAAAGAGTGAAGTCCTAGTCTGGCCCGTACAACTACTCGACATAAGCCCCGTTAGCGATGGCGCTGCAGCCCTAGTTCTAGCGAGTGAGAGTGTAGCTAGGAGAGTTACAGATACACCCGTCTGGGTTGAGGGTATAGGGGTTACCACGGATAACACACACTGGTTCAATAGGGATCTAGCCTACCCTAGGTATCTAGAGTACGCTGCTAGGATGGCTTATAAGATGGCTGGTATCGAGAGACCCTGGAAGGAGATCGATGTTGCTGAACCCTACGATCCCTTCGACTACAAGGAGCTACACCACATTGAGGGTTTAATGCTAGCTAGGAGATGTGAAGCCCCAAAGCTCCTTAGGGAAGGATACTTTGATAGGAGTGGAGAGCTCCCCACATCGCCTAGCGGAGGCCTACTAGGGGTTGGTAACCCCATAGCGGCAGCCGGGGTCATGAAGGTCGCGGAGTTGTTCTGGCAGCTGAGGTACGAGGCTGGAGCTAGGCAGGTTAAGAAGCCTGTACACAAAGCTGTTGCTAATGCATGGGGTGATCTAATGCAGGTTGGAACAGTTGTCGTACTCTCTACGTGAGGTGGGGTCCGTGAAGCCTGAGAGGACACCTGGGAGGTATATTAGGGAGGAGGATCTTAGAAGGCTACCGGGGGTTATAGAGTATAAGCCTGTAGCAAGGTACTCCTACAGTGCAGGCCAGGCTCTCTCAGAGTTCCTAAGGGGGCTCAAGGAGGGTAGGATTCTTGGGAAGCTATGCCCGTCATGTCGTAGGGTTCTAGTACCACCTAGAGTCTACTGTGAGTTCTGCTTCATACATACAACAGAGTGGGTGGAGGTACCGGGGACTGGTGTAGTTGAAACAGCTGTTGTAAGCTACATTGGGACTGCTAGGGAGAGGCTTGAGAAGCCCGAGATCATAGGGGTCATAAGGTTAGATGCCCCAGGCTACAGGGAGGGTAGCTTTGACTTCGCAGGCTTATTCCATAGACTGTGTGGTGTAACAGAGGATGATGTTAAAAGCGGGAGGGTTATAGGGATGAGGGTTAGACCGAGGTGGAGGCCTCCAGAGGAGAGGAGGGGTAGTATGCTCGACATAGAATGCTTTGAACCAGTACAACCCTAGGAGGTGTGATGGGATGAGTTTATGGAAGAAGTCTAGGGTTGTGGATGTAATCCACGTTGAGGGTAGGATGGAGACCGAGAAGTACGTGTACACACCGGGGCTAGCTGGGGTTAAGGTTGCTGAAGCCCTAATAGAGGGTAAGATCATGGGTGTCAGGTGCGGGGGTGAACTCTACATACCAGCTAAAACCTACTGCCCCGATCATAGCGAGGGGGAGCTGGTCGAGGTTAGGGGGCCCTGGGTTATCAAAAGCTATACTATAGTGTACGAGGACATGTACGGAGAGAAGTTGGATAAACCAGTTGTAGTAGCACTACTGGGCATCGAGGGGGCTCGCGGAGGGTTGATACACTACGTGGACGTAGACCCCGATAAGGTGAGGATTGGACTCAAGGTGGAACCAGTGTTCAAGCCAAGGGAGGAGAGGAGGGGTCTAATAACCGATATAATGTTCTTCAAACCAGTAGAACATAGTTAGGCAGTAGTAGATGGTAGCCATCGACTAAAGCTAAGCAAAGCAGATTAACACTAGGTAACATTCACCTACTTGGTGATCAGTTTGAGTCACCCAGGCCTGGTCAAGGTATCAGAGCTGGTTAGAAAAGCTCCCATAACGGTAACCCCCCTAGCGACCGTTGAGGAGGCGGTTAGGCTAATGCATAGAGAGGAGGTTGGCAGCGTTGTAGTGGTAAGCCCTGAAGGTAAGGTATTAGGGATTTTTACTGAAAGAGATCTCGTCAGGTTGATTGGCGAGGGTAAACCTCTAACAACTAGGATAGGAGATGTTATGACAAGAGACCCGGTTACAGTATACGAGGATGATACTGTGACGAAAGCCGCAATGCTGATGGCCGAGAAGAGGATAAGACATCTACCTGTAGTGGATAGAGAGGGTAGGCTTAAAGGCGTCATATCAGCTAGGGATGTAGCTAGTGTTCTAGCTAGGTACAAGGAGGAGTTAGGGGAGGTTAGCGAGTAGCATCTAGCTTTTAAACCCCACACTTGTTTCTTACCGTCCAATTTTGAAGTGCTTTGGCCTACCTAGTGCTAGCTCAGCAACCTCCTGTACAGCCTCCGATATGGTAGGGTGTGGGTGTACCGTTAGGGCTAGATCCTCTAGTGTTGCACCCATCTCTATGGCTAATGCTAGCTCTCCAGCTACCTCAGAGGCGTGCGGTGCTGCCATGTGGATCCCCAGTACAGCCTTGCTATCCTCCTCGTACACAACCTTTATGAAGCCATCCGGGGAATCCTCTATGCTGGCTCTAGCCAGCCCACCTATGGGTAGCTTCACCGTTGAAACCCTATACCCGGCACTCCTAGCCTCAGCTTCTGTTAAACCAACACTTACCAGCTCCGGGTCTGTGAAGACAACTGATGGTATGGCCTTTGCGTCGAACTCAGCTTTAAGACCTGCAGCGTTCTCAGCTGCTACTAGTGCTTGTGCGAAAGCCTTGTGAGCTAGTAGCGGCGGTCCTGTTACATCGCCTGAAGCGTAGACATCCTTTGAAGCCCTCATATCCCTGCCAACCCTCACATACCCCCTCTCGTCGAGGCTTACCCCTAGGCGTTCGAGCCCTAACCCCCTGGTGTTAGGCTTCCTACCTACAGCTACGAGAGCTATGTCTGCTTCAACCTCAATGTTGTTGGATAGCCTAGCCTTGATACAGCCCTCCCTCCTCTCAACCCCCTCAA
>JAPYWV010000013.1 GCA_028276165.1 Acidilobaceae archaeon | reverse complement strand
AGGGAGCTAAGGGAGGCTATCGAGGATAGCATAGACCAGGGTTGCGTGGAACTCGAAGTACTAAGAGGGCATAGTAGGATAGAGGATTGCATACCTGTCGTCGTAGAGGAGATCCCCTAGCCCTAGGAGCCCCGGCTTGCGGTCTGCAGTGATAGCGGATCTCTGGAAGAGGTTCAGGGGGGCCCTGTGCTTCAGAGGTTTAAACGCTACGTTCGAGGAGGACTCCATAGCCAGTCATACTTGGGCCTAACGGGTCGGAGAAGACAACGTTTATAAGGGTGATAGCTAGCCTAACACCTCCATCCCACGGCTTCATCTCACTATACGGCTTTAAACCCGGGAGCTCCAAGGCTAGGAGGACTACATCCGTAATCCTGGACAAACCCCTACTCTACGAGGGGTTGACCGTTGAAGGGAACATAGAGCTTTTCAAAACCATATCTGGGTTTGAGGGGGGAGGGTTGACTTCGTAAAAGCTTTCATAAACGAACCCAAGCTACTCTTATTCGATGAGGTTACAACAGGCTTTGATAGTGAGAGCTTAAAGGTAATAACGGGTGTCGTCTAGGTAACCTTGGGCTGTTGAGACTAGGTATGCTGCTGTGAATTACAGCGAATAGGGCGGGATGCGCAGCCTCAATGGGGTATAAGTAGACTTCAACGGTGCCAGCTCCATCCTCTCTGACGTATGTTTGAATTGAGGAGTAGGTCGTGGTATACGATAGCACCACCCTACTAGTAACCCCCGGGCTTTCAACGGGCATTAGGGATGCTGGATTGCAACGAGGGAGGAGAAGACTAGGATTGCTAAGAGCTCCAAGGGCTCCTAGCTGTTACACGTAGATCCTTTAGCAGTAGTGCTGTGAAGACTCTCACCTCACACCTTAAGAACGTCACCTCCGAGGACGCAAATGTACCTAGCATGGTCTGCTAGGAGCTCCACCCCTTCGAGGCCGGAGGTTATAGCTATGACCGTTGACCCCCTTTCAGCTAGGTCGCCGACGTATCGGAGCTTAGGAGGGTTAGGGGTGAGAGTGTTAACGTTATAGGCATCATAGAGGGTTATAGTGTTGAAGACGAAGTGCTAGAGGTATCTCTAGCTGGGAGGGACGGGTCTAGGGTAACCCTTGGGATCCCAGTCGAGCTCCTCACATCAGCTCACGGGAAGCCCCAGGGCCGTGGGTTGTTGGCAGGAGTATAGGTGTTAGGGGTTACTACGAGCCTAGCCTCGACAAGCCGGCTACCTAGGTGTGGTTAGGGTTAAGGAGATGCTAAGCCCCTGCCATGACTCCTACAAAGCACCTCCAGCTAGAACCTAGGGGTCGGGCGAGGTCCTCCACACATCACCTATCAGCACTCGGCAAAAACCTCATCCCCCATGGTATCTCTAGTGCTTTAAGCCTAATATTGTATCAACGTACTCCACCGGGTTGAAGGGTTTAAGATCCTCGTACCCCTGGCCCACCCCCAGGTATATGACCGGTTTTCCCGTCACGCTCGTAACGGATATTATTGAGCCACCTTTAACATCCGCGTCAACCTTAGCTACTATCACCGCGTCAACGCCAACCTCCTCGTTAAACCTCCTAGCCTGTTCTACAGCATCACCCCCCGTTAGGGCATCTACAACTAGCACTCTGAGATCAGGCTTAGACACCCTAACTATCTTCCTCATCTCACCCATCAAATCGTAGTCCACGTGCATCCTACCAGCTGTGTCGACAAGGACAGCGCACAGCCTCCTAGCCCTAGCATACTCTATGGCGTCGTGAGCTACGCTAGCAGGGTCGGAGCCATACCTACCCTTGATGATTGGAACCCCGAGCTTGGAGGCGTGAACCTCAAGTTGCTCCTGGGCTCCAGCCCTAAAGGTGTCAGCTGCTGCTAGCACGGGGGTTACACCGTTAACCTTAAGCATGTAGGCTACCTTAGCTATAGTCGTAGTCTTACCAACCCCGTTAACGCCGAAGAACACTATGACGTACGGCTCACCCCTAGAGCACTTAGCCCTAACAGCTCCAACGATGTCTATCGAGCCCCTGTCAACGAGCTCTAAGAGCCTAGATCTAAGGGTGTTGACGACAAGCTGCCCTACATCAGAACCCCTCTCAACCCTAACACTGACAAGGCTCCTCCTAACACTCTCCACTATGGACTCTGCAACCTCGTAGGCTACATCTGCCGCCACTAGCTCCAGTAGTGTATCCGAAAGGATTCTATCGAGCTCCTCCCTAGACAGGGTCCTGTACCTAACCCTATCTATGAGGCCCCTTATGGTGCTTCTGAGTACCTCGAAGACCAAGGGGTTAGCTTCTCCCCCTAGCCTGTGCTTGCGCTAAGGCTTTCTGTAGTAGTGCTTGGTATTGATCGTGGAGGCTTGCAAGGTTACCTATAGCCCTCCTGGTGTCCTCGACTGCCTTATCAAGCTTAGCCTTCCTATCCTCTAGTATCCTTAGAGCCTCCTCTAGGCCCACCTTAGCGTATATGTTTAAGCCTAGGTGTACCAGCATCTTACCCCTCTCAACGGGGTTAACCATTATGGCTACGTTCATGTGGGGGTCTAGGTATACCATGATGGATCCCTCCGTGCTGTTAACAGCCTTAATGCTATCTATGGCCTTAGCAACACTATCCCTGGCCTGGATCAGCTGTTGTAGGTATGCTTGTAGAGCGTCTATCTGCTCCCTCAACAACTGTATCTGTGCAGCCAGCGTCCCAACGTCGACCCTCTCCCCCCTAGCAACCCTAGGCTCTCCAGACAGATGGTTTCACCTCACAATCCTCTCAAGCCTAGCTAGCTTCAACACCCTTATATCCTCGACCTCCTCTAGGGGCACCTCCCTGATACTGGTAACCCTTATATGCCTCCTCCTAAGCTTATGCCTACTACCGAGCTCCGAGTACACCCTCTCAAGTGCGTGCTCCGGCTTCAAAGCCCTAACGTAGATCCTGAACTTCCTCCACTCAGGCTCAGTACTATCGTGGCCTAACAGCATCTCACCCTCAACAAGGTAGACCTTAACCTCCACCACCCCCACCACCTAGGGCCATCTGGATCCTTGCAAGCTCGGGGCCCGTTGTATCCTCTCCAACCAGGGCCCCGTTAGAGTTAGCTACGAGGCCAGCCCTTATGAATGATACTCCGAAGTTAACAGTACCCTGGACCACCGGGACCTTGAATATGGATGATAGCTTTTTAACCTCATCCTCGCTAGCCTCAGGGCATACGAGGCCACCCCTATCGGTTACAACGAGTACCGAGCCTACCACGCTAATACCCCCAATCGCCATCCTATGAGCTTCAACACCAAGTGTATCCTCTATGACCTTAACGACCTTAGGCTCGAAGTACGGATATACCACCGCTGCCCTACTGTTAGCTGCAATAAGGTTACCTAGAGCGTTCTCAACAGTGTCTATCACCGCTATGTTTATATCACCAAGAGCTTTCTTGAAAACGCGGAGCTCATCATCTGTAATAGTCCTTGGTAGGAGGAGCCCGTTATTGTTACCAGCTACTAGGACTCCTAGAAGCCTCATGTTGAACACTGTACCCTCAACGATCCTATCAACACCGAGAACATCCCTTACAACCCTGACCTCCTTCTCAGCCAACCCCGGGGGTACGATGATGTAGGTGTCTGTAGCGTGTATGAAGACACCGACGTTAGGGTTACCTGAGATGCTTAGCTTCGAGATCTCAAACCTCCTAGCTGGGCCCTCCACAGCCTAACCCCTTCCAGCCTCAAGCTTACCAGGTTTAAGCTTGCCAGCCGCAAGCCTAACAACAGCAACCCTCCTCGTACCCTCCTCACCCTTCTCCTCCCTGACGTCGACCAAGACCTTAACCCTAGCTGGTGGCTTCTCCCTACCCCTACGCCACACAATGTTGTTAACCTCTGTGAGGATCCTAACCTCATCAGCCTTGGTATGCCTGGCTACAAACCTCCTTATGAGCCTTACAGCCCTATCAGCCCTATTACTCCTCCTACCCCAGTACACCTTCCTAAGCGGTATTACGTAAACCCACCTACCCTCCCGGGGCACCCCTGGTACACCCTTTACACCTTGAGCTTGCTAACCCTCCAGTGCCTTCTAACAGGGCTGAATCTAACCCTTCTAAGAGTCCTAACTATAACCCATGCTGGTAGAGCCCTGTTACTCTTGTGAGCTCTCGCTAGCCTAAGCTTTCTAGCTAGAGGTTTATTCCTGGCCATGGGGGCCACCTACTTCCTCTTAAACGTTATCCTGTACTCCCTCCTAGTCCTCTCATCAACTTCAACTAGTATCCTCTTAACAACATCGTCCCCGACCGGTGGTACCAGCTTCCCGGCATTCACAAGCCGTATTATGTAGTCCTCGACAGCCTTAGCGATCTCCGGTTTAACGAGCTTCAGGTTTGTAAGCCTAGCTCTAGCCTCGCTCGTAAGGATACTTCTTAGCAAAGCCTCCCTCTGAGCTTCAACCTCCCTCCTCCTGAGCTCCTCCTCAGCCTTCCTCTTAAGCTCCTCTAGCTTACGAGCCCTTACGGCTTCAAGCTCCTCATCTGCGTACTCGTGCTCGCTCAAAGACCGGCACCCCTCTAACTCTTAGGCATCTTAAGCTATAAGTATTTTGCTAGCTCAGGTCTAGCCTTTACAAGCTCCTCCATGATCTCCCTAGCAACCCTATCGAGCAAACTCCTACCCTTAGGGCTTAAAACCCTACCCCTCCCCGGCACCTTCTCCACGAGACCAGCCTCCTCAAGCTGCTGTAACAGCTTCCTAACAATACTCCCAGAACCCTTCCTCCTATGGGGTGGAGCAGAACCCCTCCTCTGCCTACCACCATATATGGTCCTAAAGGTCTCAATACCTATGGGCTCACCACTCTTATAAAGCTTCCTGAGGATAGAGGCAGCCCTAACATACCACCAGTCAGGGTCACTAGGAGGTCTCTCCTTGTGAACACCAGTCTTAACGAAGAAAGCCCACTGCGGAGGCCTAACCTGGCTGTACTCCCTCTTAAGCCTCTCCGCAACCCTCCTAACAAGCAAGTCAGCTGGAACCTCCAAAGCATTAACCAAACAGGTACACCCCCAAACATTATACGTCAAAACCCTTAAAACTCTTACCCCCAACAACACCAAAACCCACAGGCATTGCTAGGTGTTCCAAGGGGGTACTAAAGCTGGATCCCTAGCAGGCCTAGGGGTGGTATAGGGTGAAGCATTAAATACCCCCCACCTCCAGCCAAGACCACAGGGGCCCACAGCGGAGAAAACAGGGATGCAACAATATAAGACAAAGTGGAGACCAGCGATTGCAAACAATACACTATGACGAGGCCCCATAGTGTAGAATCCATTACATGGAGTTGAAAGTAGAAGGGAGAGAGCCTCTTTACAGATCCTCCTCTTAGAGCATGATCGGAGATACTCTCCTGTATCTGTTGCGAAGACATCTGTCAAAAACGTTGGCCACGATCTTTCAATAGATCTTAGGAACTTGACAATGTCTTTCACGTTTTAAAAGGATCAACCTCATCCCACTTTTACGACAACACCTTTCCCATCTATTATGAAAGTGACTCTTCTCGTTCTGCCCGTGACCCCTCTGACGCAGAGTACGTCTACAAGTTTACCCTCAAGATCTAAGAGCAGGATAAATGGGAGGCCATACTTCTCCGAGAACCTCTTAAGATCACCGATATCGTCTTTTCAGACTCCCATGATCACAGCGTTTAATGAGGCTATCTCGTTATAAACATCTCTAAAGCCCATAACCTATATTGCGCATCCTTTTGCCACGGCTTTCGAATAGAAGTATAATACGACACGAAGGGAAGAAGATTCTCAGAGTTTGAGAAAGAAGTTGAGAATGGAGGGGTCAAACTAAACACGTGCATAACACGTGGAGAGCCTACAAGTCTCCGGAGAAGAGTATGTTTCTAATATGAAAAGCTCTCTAATAGACATCCTCTATCTAAGTATAACCAAGTTATAATTAATATGAAACTTTATAAGCTTTGAAAGGATATTCTTTCAAACCAGAGGTGGTGATAGCATGAGCGACCTATCTCCACTGCTACATCTCTCAGCTCTGGGAGTATACTTCCATGCGATATTCGTCTCTCTGACGTTAGGTCTACCACTGGTTATACTGTCTCTTTTAATACAGTATGCTAGAACCAATGATCCTGTTTACTTAAGTGGCGTGAGGAAAGTCACTGCGGTCTTGGCAGTGAATTTTGCTTTAGGAGCTGTCACAGGAACTTTGGTGGAGTTCGGTCTTATCCAGGTATGGCCTGGGACTATCCTTGTTATAGCGAGTTTTGCTCTGGCACCGCTGGCTCTAGAGCTTATAGCATTTGCAATGGAGATCGTCCTTCTAGTACTCTTCATAGTGACTTTGGGGAGGATAAGGGCCTTATACAGCATAATAATAATAGTCTTATACTGGGCTTTCGCGTTATTCTCAGGGGTTTTGATAACAGCGGTAAACAGCTGGCTAATGGCTCCATGGGGTACTGGAGGGGTTGCTCAAGCTCTATACCCGTTCATGCCAGCCTACGGACCTCTATATGCAGATGCTGCCAAGCTCGTTGCTCTAAAAATAGTTCTTTTAGCAAGCGGATCACCTTTACAGGAAGTTCTCCAGGTGCCTGAGGCTTCTAGCGAGATAGGCATTATATTGACGGACCCCATGATAGCCTTTTCAAACCCATATGCTCTAGCATCTATACTACACAATCTTACCGCAGCAATCATAATAGGATCTGGGGTGGCCTTGGCAGCGTGGGGGTACAGATATTATAAGACTGGTGACAGGAGATATCTTCAGCTGATAAAAGCATTCGCTATACCACTATTCATACTCATTCTTATACAGCCAACTGTCTTCGGTCATTTCATGGGCACGATGGTCGTGCAGTATAATCCGACTAAGTTTGCTCTCATGGAGGGTGCTGAAAAAACTTTCTACAACCCTCTTATAGCGTTTCTAGCCTACGGGGATCCTAATCATCCAATAGTAGGATTCGATCAATTCTACGCACAATGTGATTCTATGAAAAACGTTGCTTTAAAAGATCTAGCATCCTCATTGGGGCTGTCGAAAGACTATATTCTGGATCTCTCGAGCAAACTCGGGATCAGTATAGACCCGAAGAAGCTTGATCAGGTTCTCGACACCAGCGTTGCAGATGTATGTAGAAGTGATCTTGATGCAGCACTGTCTAGAATGAGAATTGTCCACTACAGCTACTTTACAAAGATAGCGTTTGGAATAGTGGCTTTCATGTCCGCTATAGCAATTATGTCTGTCTTATACGATGTGCCTGTTCTTACAAGGTTGACGAGGGGGATCTTAAGAATCAATAGTGGAGACTCTGAGAGGAGATGGATCTTTATCCTCGCATCGTTGATACTATTAGGAGCAGTAATGTCATCTGCACTAGGATGGCTTGTCAGAGAGGTGGGTAGAAAGCCTTGGACAGTCTATGGACTTGTATATCCGAGTGAGGTGGTTTCAGTATCTCCAATAGCGTATCAGACCTCCTTTGTATTGGTTGCGGCATTCATCGTTCTCGCGGTGAATCTAGCAGGTCTCCTCGCCATGTACATAGTGGCGACTAGGGAGCTCAGATTCCTAGACCTTCTTAAGAGAGGTCTCGGAGTCAGAGGGTGAGAAAAATGGATCTTTCCGCAGTCCCCTCGGGAGTTCTCGTAGGCCTCCTAATCTTACAGCTATCGGTAGCTATACATGTGGTGTTCGTCACCATAACACTTGGAGTAGGCGTCATCACAGCTCTATATAGAACGTTGGCAGTGAGAAGGTCGGATCCTTTTGCGGAAGCCTTGGCTAGGAGAAGCTCTAAGGTCTTGATAGTCTCAGAGCTGTTCTCAGGGGTCTGGGGCACTATAATCACGGTCGTCTTGGCAGGCTTCTTCCCAGGCCTAGTGGCTCTTTCAACAAACCTGTTGTTTACCCCTATAGCAATCTCGATAGCAAGCATCTTAATAAGGATCCCATCGATAGCAATCTTCTGGTACACATGGGGGAGGATAAGGCCTGAGACACACGTGTTGATAGGCTGGGTCATGGCTTTATCGGGATTCGGGGTCCCATTAGGCTTCAGAGCATTATTCTCAGAGATAACACATCCACACGCCGTAGGCCTCTATTTAAGTGGCGGACATGTGGGTCTTCTGACAGCATATTCTAACCCATTATTCTGGACACTATATCTCCACACAGTTCTAGCGACAATATCTCTAGGAGGATTTATGATAGCTTCTCTGGAGACTTTAACAAAGAATGTTCGAGGAGTCTCTATAGGAGTCAGTTTCGGCCTAATATTCCTTGTAGCACAGCTTCTTGCAGGACCCCTCTACTGGCTTTCTCTCCGCTACTACTCCCCATACGTGTATCAGAACGTGACATTCGGAAGTTTCATGCCGTTATTCGTTATTAAGATGATCTTGGCGGTGATACTATTGATCGTCTCAATATATACGTGGGCTATGACATCTAAACTCAATACGATACCTAGACTAACATGGAGCCTTGGGCCTATTGCAGCCACAATAGTCTTCCTAGGAGAGATTCTTAATGACAGCTCCAGGTACCCATACATGGTCGTCACAGGAGACACGGGGATCTCTCCAGTAGCTTTTTCAAACTTCTACATGGAAATACCACTACCGGTTATATACATCATATTAGGATTCCTAGTAATCTCGATAGTGGTGTTCAGCGTAGCAGCGTATTATGCCCTTGTCAAGATGTTCTTACGAGAGATCCCTGAGGAGGTAGAAGTATAGAAAAGAAAACTTTAAAATAAATAATCTCCCCCCTTAATATCCTTTTTTAAATAATTTCCCCCGCCAAGCTTCTCACGAGCTCTTGTAAGATGCTCAGCAGCTATTGCTACAACAAGATTGGTCTCTCCTGCCAACACCGTAGCTACAGTCATCTCAGCAAATTCTATTGCATTAAGCCTAGGCTTCTCTCCCGAGCCTGCTACACCGAGCAACGTCAAAGCCTCTCTGTGTAGGCAGCCACCTCCTCTTACACTTCCAACTTCTAGACTTTGGTGAAGTGGCTGAGACATGATTCCTTCTCTAGTCTTCCCATCTGAGAAGAAACTAAATATTCTACAACATGGAGTTGAGAGAGGTCTTCACCTCTAGAGTATTCCTTTTCCATGACCTTGAATCCGCTGCGTGGAGTTGAATGCTAGATCTCCCTTATCTTCTGCATTACCGTTAGTAGTGCTTCCACTGTTGAGACCTTCCCCTCCTTGCATATTGTGTAGTTTATCCTGCCCTCTGATACGCATAGTTTGACCTTCATGAGGGGTTGTTCTACCTCGGCACACTCACCCTCCTTCACCTCGACCTTCAAGCCGTGGAGTTTAAGCTTTCTAACCACTACGTCGAAGCTAGTCTCGCTCTCGACCACGGCTACACCTTTACCGAGAGCCTCTAGGGCCTCCGAGACCTTGCTTGCCACCACCGGGCAGTCCTGCTTGTACTCCTCAGCAGCCCTCCTTAGTATGGCTTCTAGGAGCCATAGGGTGTTAGTTGTCCTAGCGTAGTCGACGATATCAGCCCACTCCTCGCTTGAGAGAAAGTCTACGATTTTCCTGGGGTCTCCTCCGAAGACGCTGAAACCAAACTTATCCTCAGCTCTAGCGAACTTGTTCTTGAAATCGTCTATGACGCTAACCGGTATCCTAGCCGAGGACTCCGAGATAACCCTGTTAACGATATGCCTTAGGAAATCCCTCCTGGTGGTGCAAAAGCTCAACCAAGACACCCAGGACATGGTAACAGGCTGGCGAACCCTTTTAAACTGGAGGGGGTGTCAGCACGCTCGTGCAACATCACAGCTCAGTGGGGTCCAGGTTCACATCATCCACCCCTGGTGTAAACCCCGTTACGTTCTATTATCGACTGCTGGTAGCCTAGGTTGTGGGTTTCGGGTAGGGGGACTTCTCATCACACATCAGAGAACTCGGCGTACCACACCTGGTATTGTGTCCTCTACTGGGGGCTTAAAAGGGTTTCATGTTAGCTTTGCGATCCTCAGAGCCCAGGGTCTAGCTCTAACCAGCCCCCCTTTCTCCTCCACAAGCCTCCTATCTATGAGCTCCTCCAGCATAGTCCTCCCAAGCTTCTCCTCGGCCTCCCTCCTCGCTAATGGTTTCTCGAGCTCCAGTATGGCCCTCCTGTAGTCCTCCCTAAGCTGTAGTGGTGGTACAGGCATGTAGACTACGTCTTTGAAGGCCTCGTGCATGTAGTATACGCAGTTGAGGCCTGCTAGGAGCGCTGCTACCGTTAGGTACGCTGATTCAACCTTGAAGCCCGGTGTAGCGTTAACACACACGTAGTAACCCCTCTCAGCCATCTCCAAAGCCTCCGATATAGCCCTGTCTACAACCTCCGTCATAGCAATCTCGAGCTCATCTTCGCTACGAGCACTCTGTATAACATGCTCTCTGACAACGAACCCAAGCTCCTTAAGGTAGCCTGCTATAACGCTCATAGCGAGCTTGGAGGTGCAAGTGTTCGTAGCGTAGAGGATTACGCGAGTGGAGCTGGGGTCACAGCCGAGACCCCTAACAACCCTTATGAGCGAGGAGAGCTCGGCAGAGGCAGCCTCACCAGTAGAGCGGACGAAATCGAGGAGATGATCCTTAAGAGGCTCGAAGCTACCACACACAACCTCCTGGCGAGGATCATCAGGGGAAAACCTATCCCAGCCATCAACACCAAAACCCTTAACAACACTCGAACCCTCAGGGCTCCTAGCAAAGTTACCTAGAAGAGACGTACCAACAGGTACTATGTGAGCACACTGCAAAACAGGACACCAAGCCTAGGTTCCAGGTTAAGGTTTAAATAACCCCTCCCCCACCCTACCAGAGGTTACAGTTAAGCCGGGGGAGATCGATGGGTAAGATGGTTGACATTTTGATATCCGTTATTGGATCCCCCTGGCAGGAGTACCCCAAAACGTTCAGGTGGCGTATGGCTAAATACGGGTTTAGCGATGATATTGAGTGTGTCGACGGTAAGCCTGACTACGTTGAATCCAGGACCACACTAGCTGCTCTCCACGAGTGTTTGAAACCACATTATGTTATAGTGGTTGCTCAGGACACCATACTCGTGAAGAACCCAGAGGAGCTTAAGGGTGATTACAGCTATGATGATGTTATCAGGGATGTTGAGAACATCGTAGAGGAGTTCCTAAGGAGAGCTGATATGGAGGTTAAGAGGGGTGATAAGTATAAGGTGGGTAGCATTTACGATGAGGTTGGATCCAAGCTTAGCATAATTGTAGCCCCTGGCTCCGGTAGGTTCAGGAACTCCATGTGCGTTGGAACTAGGCCGGTTACAGTCGACTTGGAGGTGTGCGGGAGCCTTGAGGATTACTACTCCTACCTGCTACTCTCACTAGCATCCCACATGCTAGCCATCGTAGAGCGCGAAGGCCCGCTAAGCCAGCTGAAAGTCCACCTAGACCTATCACACGGTATAAACTACATGCCAGCTCTAACGTACAAGGCTGTAACCGACCTACTACCAGTGATCGCGGCTTACATCGGTGGAGGAGATGTAACAGTAAAACTCTCAACATACAACTCCGAGCCCATACTCGAGGATGGAGATATCAGCGTGATACACAGGGTGGAGGAGCTCAAGGTAAGAGAGGGGAGCAACTTCGGGCTCATACCCAGCTATGAAATACCATCACAGTGTAAACCGCGTAGTAAACCGCGCCTATTAAAACTAAACAAGTACTGTGCTGAGAAAGCTGGGCTTAACAAGGTTGAGGAGCTTGGTCGCAGGATTGGAAGTATCTCAGGGGAACTCGTTGACCGTTTAAACCTAGATGGTGGCAGGCTATCAGCGTTCGCCGGATCCCTCGCCAACGGGCTACCCCTACTATTGCTAGAAACAATGCCTACAACCAGGTTACGCGATTACGTGGAACAAGTATTATGCGGGTATAGGAGGAATGTTGTGGTAAATTACAACGTGAAGGATGGTAACGAGGTGGAGGTGAAGATGTTTAGGTTAGCAAGGCTACCTAGGAGTACGGTAGCAGTAGCAAAGCTCCTACTAGCCAGCGAGATCATCGAGTCCAGGCCTGAGCTCGCTAACATCAGGTATGGCGATGATGGTGTAAGCTTGAGGGATCTGAATCGCTTAGTTGATATAGCGTTCACCTGGAACAAAAGGCTCCAACGAACAACATCACATGAGCTGAAGAGTATCGAGACAAGAGTAAACTATATGAGAAATCAGGGGGAGCTTAGCGTGGGTGAGTGGATTAGATACGCTAATGTATACACCCACGAGCCTAAGGGCTCATGCGAGCTTGAAGGCGGGGAGCCTGAAAGCCCAATGTGCGAGTGCAACATACTAGGTAGGGGTGACGAGCAGAGGCATTTCCTACAACATGCAGGCCTCCATAGATGCATTGTGATGGTTAAAGTTCAAGATAGAGATGTCTGGTTGAAATACGACTTCGAACTCTGTGATAAGCTACGTGAGAGTGTCTACGAGGTTGCATGTGGAGGTCTGGTTAGAACCACCTAACAGATTCCCCAAGAGAATTTTAAATACCCCCTCATAGCGGTAACTACTGGGGTGCACTCTTTGTGAATTCATCCGTCGAAGAACTTATAAAGCGGATTGTGCTAGCCAAGAGTAGAGCTCTACTACACGATCCCCCCAATAAGATGTGGGTTTTAAGAGAGCATGAGAGAGTAGCTGAGGAGTTCAGAAAGAGAACATTCTTAGGCTTAGGGCTCGGTAGGGAGTATGAGGAGATCGTGAAGAGAGCTGATGTGATGGCTTCGACTTTCGATAGATGGCTTATAAACACGTTGTACGCTGTAGAAGGCAGCAAGGATGTAGTGGAGCATACTAAACTTCATAACATGTTTAGGCCGGATAAGTTCTTCGAGCTACACGCTGTCCCGGAGGATAAAGCTTTGGAGGTTGCAGGGGAGATCGGCAACATACTACGTAAGGTCGACAAGACAACATCAAATACGAGTGAGCTGGAGAGGGTCCGCCTCCTCTACTCCCTCCTCTACTTCCTACTAGAGGTTGTCTGGTACTCCAGGGGCTTCCACCCTAGTCTGGCTGATACACGTGCCCCAACTCACACCGTCTTCGACCACCTTTACGCTACAGCCTCCATGGTCAACCTGAGCTTCTACGAGGAGCCTAGGGGGTTCATAGTGAGGGTCGACGTACCGGGGGTTCAGCAGTTCATCTCAGCCTCTAGGAAGACTGCTGACTTCTGGGCTGGGAGCTGGATCCTATCAAGGCTGATATGGGGTTTGATAGAGGAGTTTGTAGACGACTACGGTCCAGATGTGGTCCTATCGCCCACGCTCCGCCTCAACCCCTACTTCTTCAACTACATTGTGAGGAAGCTTGAGAGAGCGGGTGTTAGCGGTGATGTGATAGCCGATGTGTGTAGGCACTATGTTAGCGTTATCTCGAAGCTAGGATGGGAGGATCTCATAAGGGATAGGCTTGAGGTTAAGAGCTCCGCTGACGCGTGCAACGATGATGAGAAGAGGGGGAGGCTCCTGGAAATGCTAACACTAATACCCCTGATACCGGCAACAACATACCTAGTCCTACCACCCCTGGTGGTACCAGAGGGTCAAGCCCCGGATGCTGGGAGCGCTAGGGATCTCGTAAGAGGGAGGGTGCTGGAAGCCTACAGGAGGTCGTGGCAGAGGCTCCTGGAGGAGGTGATTGGAGAGCTAGGAGCTGCGAGTGAGCATGCTGAAGGCCAGGATGCTGGGAGAAACCTCGGGCTCAGACTCCTGGCAAGACTCCTAACCCATGAGAGGGTACGGGAGGTGGTGGAGCTACCCCACATGGGACCTAGGGTCGACGTCCTAGTGGTAAGCGAGGTCTACTACAAGTTGCTAAGGTGCCTAGAGGGGGATCATGGGGGTTGTAGCGAGCTAGACATAGACCCCGAGTCCATTGAGAGGATTAGGGAGAGGTTGGAGAGCCTGGGTGCTAGGATAGACCCTAGGAGTCTGGCGAGAAACCTGCTATGGCATACCATAATGACAAGGGCTATGGAGATGGAGGCACAGCAAAGCCCAATACCACTACCAAGACCCTTCTGGGTGCTAAAGGGGGAGGAGCTTGAACCCGTGGGTGACTACACGATCCTAACGAATGTTAGGAGTGAGGATTGGAAGGTGTGCTCTCTTTGCGGGGACGAGCCAGCAGTAGTACACCCATCTAAAGAGTGGGATGAGGAGGAGAAGAGGGAGACCTTCAAGAAAGAGTGGCTGGATAAGGTTAGGAGGTTCCTGAACGTACAGGGTCTAACTGATAAGGAGCTCGGGAACGCCATAAGGAGGGTTCTAAGGCCTGGGGAGGCTCTAGGCTCCTACTGTCTGCTTAAGAGAGCCGTTGGCGAAGTCTACTCAATCAAGCTAAGAGACTACTACCATGTAGCCTCTACAGACGATGTCGCCCTCATAGCCTTGGATAAAGCGTTATCCAGGGATGGGAGCGTCATGGGTAGCTTAGAGGCTAGACTAGGAGATGAGCTAGGAAAACGTGGGCTTACAGGAGATCAAATAAACAAGTGTATCACTAGTTTCAAACGTTTCATTCTACCAATAGCTGTAATGAGCTTAGAGGGGGTGCGGACGTACCCCATCATAGGCCATGATATAGAGGAGGCGGCTCACTCCTGCAACTTAGACTATGAGTCTTTCAAAACAATGGCATCTAATGTTTTAGCAGGCGTGGTGGAGGATCTCTGCCTAAAGGGCAGGGAGGGTCGTGGTTATACAAGGTTATGTGTTGAGATCGTTGGGAGCATGCTCCAGGGTTTCAGTAGCGAGGTAGAGTACCTTGGTGGGGTTACGGCTAGGCCTAGGGATGTAGTTAACTTCGCTAAGCTTAGGACCAACTACTCCATAGTTAAAGGTGATGCTGATGGTATTGGGAGGACTCATCAGGGAGCACTCCCACCCAGCATGACCTTGGACGAGTACGTGAGGGTGTTGTTCGAAGCTGTATCCCAGAACCTAGCACCGGAGGAGAGGAAGAGGTTGTGGGTGGCCTACGACACGGCTAAAGCGATCTCAAGGAAGCTCAGTAGGGTGAAGGAGGGGCTCATAGTATCACCTACGCTAACAGCAGTCATATCGCTCGCCCTCCAGGTCACAGCTCTAAGGGATATGGCTGCTATAGTTGGAGGAGACGGGTTCCCAGTTTACTCTGGTGGCGACGACGTCCTAGCTCTACTGCCAATCGAGAGGTGGTATGCTGTCGTTGGAAACCTTAGATCCCACTTCTGGGGCGACCGTGAAAGCCTATTCCACATCATTACATCCAACGGCAAGGATGTAGCTGTAGCCCAAGCCCTACCCGTGGGTAGGAGCTTTAGTGTTAGGATCGCAGACATCATGGACATCATGTCACATGAGATCCAGGAGACCGTAGGACTCCTAGAGGGTGTAGCTAAGAGGACTAGGTGGAGGCTCTACGACTGTGAGTATGAGAAGGACACCCTCGTGGTAAGCGATAGCAGGAGTAGGGCTCAAACAGTACTACCGCTATCCACAGGCTCCACGCTCATAGCAGGTAGGGTTCTCAGAACACTAGGCTCCATGTTCATAGCGGAAAACATTGGAGTCCTATCAGCCAACACCCCCGAGGATCTAGATAGGATGCTCAGCGACCCCATAACAGGTAGGAGGGTCGACCTTGATAACAACGCTAAGCTCAAGATTATAGGTAGAGTGCTCCTTAGAAACGTGAACATAGCTAGGGATAGTACAGCTGCTAATAAAAACGTTGTATTGGGGAGGATCCTAAAGGACATAGATGTTAACATAAAGCTGATGATGAGAGATGAGGAGGGTGCTAGGAGGATTGTGATGGAGGAGCTTGTAGAATTCATAAGGGTATCGAGGGGGTGGCTATGAGGGTTCTCCTGATGGAACCTCTAGAGGCCCCGGTATTCTCCAGAGCCCCCATAGCAAGCCAAGAGTTCATAGTTGGGGTTCATAGATCGCACCCAATACCACCTCCTACGACCATAGCTGGCATGCTAGGCTCAGCTCTAGGCTTAACATTAGGGGATAGGGTTAGGACTCATATCGAGACATTCGAGGTTCTCCTAAGAGAGTTCGAGAATGCTGGTTGCAGGAGGCCTGTGGTCAAGGGGCCCCTTCTCTGGTTTAGAAAGCTGGGGGATAAGGCTTACGCATGCCTCGGGGATATCGTTGTCCCACTAGATGTGGTCGAGCAGGTGGCCGGGGAGGTTAGAAAGGCTGTGAGGGAAGGTGATATCATGTGCGACGACTGTGTTAAGATTGTATCCGAGGAGGCTGTCGGTGTTAAGCTTGAAAGAGGCTATGGGGGCGCTGTGGAGAAGGTGGTGGATAAGGGTTACATGTACAGGTACTCTACGGTAAGGTATATTACCATACGTGATGGGGGGTCCCTAACACCAACGTACGTCTACTGGCTTAACTGCGATAAGATCAGCATCCCTAGGATCCACAGGGTGGGGGGTGAGGGTAGGATCTCCTTGGTGAACATTACCTCCAGGGAGGATCTGCCGGGGAGGGTGGCTAGAGCGTTAGAACTGCTAGCAAGCCCTCTTGATGTTGAAGGCGAAGGCCCCTACATGCTATTAACCCAAGCCCCCCTAGTCCCCGTAGGTGTAGAGGAGGAGTTAACCCTAGACCCCGAGAGTTCCAGGAGAGTCGCTGGGCTAGAGTTCATAAGAGGGGTTGAGGGGGTTAAGGGTACTGTTGCCATCGAGGTAGAGGACGGGCTTAAAGGTAAGCTTAAGTGGAGGTTGAAGAGGAGAATTGAGAGGTTAAACCTAGGCTACTCTGAGGCCCTCAAAGCGAGGAGACCCCAGGTGCTAGCCCTACCGGTAGGCACCATAGTTGAGACTAGGAGACTTGAACCCAGGAATGTGAATAGGGTGGCGGAGCTCCTCTGGAGCATAGGCTTAGCCTCACTCCTCAAACTCTAAGCCTCTCCACCTCCACCCTCCATAAACCTACCGCAGTAGTACTTCCTGTCGCTGAGGGGGACGGGGTTCACGAGGAGGAAGCCGCCAGAGAACTCCTCAGCCAACTCCCCCAGGTACATTGTGTGCAACTCGGGCGTGATAGACTGCGGTGCGTACAGCAGGCGGAGGGCGTACTCCACGCATTTCTCCTTTTTATCCTCATCGAGGACGAGACAAAGTTCGTTAAGCAGGAATAGGAGGGGGGCGACGTTGGAGATAGGAGACCAGATGTACTCCACTATCGCATCGCGCCTCACCCATATGGCTTTAGGGGGCACGTCGTAGTAGTGCCAGGGGCCTGCAGGCCAATAGAATGGTACAACTGTTGCAATAGCGAACTTGGGCTTGGGCTCAGCCTTCCCCACAACCTCCCTGAGCACGCTCAAGGCCATGTCGTCGCTGAGCTCCGAGCACGCGCACAGGAAATCGTAGCAGTCAGGCCTACCATCACAATCCCCAGTACCCCAACACTTGTTAAGGCTTACAGCACACACCTCATCCCTCAAAGCGTTCACACGGAACATGCTATCCAGCGAGATCTCGCAATCAATCCCCTTTAGTATTAAAACCATAGCTGTTCACCTACAGAGATTGGGTTATCCCGAAGCACACGTCTAGTGTTTCACCAGCCGTAATGGTGATCTCCCACCCTTCGACTAGCTTCCGGAGCTTCTCTGAGTCTTTGATTCTCTTCGCAACTTTCTCAATCCCAAAGACTATTACTCTTCGAGATCTTGAACAACAGTAATTGTTTGTTAATTTATCTGCGCAATCCCTTTTCCTCCCGACTTCCTCTAGATAGCTTCTGAACTCCAATATACCGGTTGTTCTAACATCGAGCTTAAGCTCTATAATGCAACACTCATTCATCCTACTACGAGGAAGTTTAACGAAAAGCAAGTCTGGACATGAGGCTTGACTATTACCCTGTTGACATGTAAAGCTCTCTAGTTCACATCTCTTCGCATCATTTACATCAGCGACACATAGTAGAAGTGAATCTGCCACCCTTTCAAACCCCGAATAATCCTTATTAAGGAACAGGCAGACATGGCATCCTCTTCTTCTAGCACTTTTCCTACAACGGTCAATGACCTCGATGATACTCTTTAGATAGCTAAGTTGACAGTATGATGTTGGAGTGTTCAAGAATCTCATCCTCTAACAACCCATGTGTATAGCTCTGCCTCTTTCTGGATTAACTTGGTTTTTAGGAGATCGTCTGGACCAGATATCCTGTTGGCTACACCGTTTTCAACATAGTATATGTTCCAGTTTCTTTCAAACCCTTTCCCCACCACTACCCCCATGTGTGTTTCAACAATCACAATCTTATCCTCAAGCTGGCTCAGCAAGTCTGGTGCTAGGTCTATGTGGAGCCCGCCTTCGAAACCCTCTATTACTATTAGATCTGAGTACTTCGAGGCTAGGAGCAACGCTAGCGTCTTCCTCTCACCGTAACCCAGCAGCTCCACGGGGATCCACTTATCACCCTTGAGGGCGTAGCCTCCATGCAGGTACCTGATGTCCGTGAGCCAGCGTATACCCTCATACAGCCCGTCGAAGAAGTGCGGTTTACTGGTGGACTGTGTCCACACCTCTTCACGCCATATGTCGTCTAACCTTAAAGTCACGGTTTCTTTAGCAACATTTATGGTGCTGAAGGAACCCCTTCCACCCACGTTGTACACTATTATCTTATCGCCGAACATATAACCCACTCTTCTGACTCCAACCTCCTCCCAGAACTTCAGGTAACATTGCACCCCATCAATATCCTCTATGTGGAGCTCCTGGATGGTGTCAACCTTTAGTTCGTAGGGTTTCTCCATGTCTTTAGCTTTACACGAGTACCTCCCCTCCCTCTCGTCAAGCCTAACATACCTAACGTAGTTGCCCTCATGTATTACTTCAACTGTGCCGTCAAGGGCGAGCTTCCTTTCTAAAATATCGCCACCTATACCCATTGTAGCTAATAGTGCGTGGATTATCGTCGACTTACCACCAGCGTTAGGCCCGTAGAGTATGTTTATACCACGTTTGACCTCGATATCAGCTTCCTTCACCACCCTAAAGTTCCTGATCTTAAGATTAATCAACTTAACGTCAGCCCCTAACGTTTACCCCTCTTCCTCTATAGCACTGTAGGGTTAGAAAACTTAAATCGATGTGCTGATATTTAATTTAAATACCCCCTCGTTGGAACCCTGTTATGGAGGTGGGCTATTGTGTCTAGCAACCCTCCAACTTATATTCTGTTCCTGAGGGCTCTCACCCCTTTGCACGTTGGTGCTGGTAGGGGTGCTAGCGTTCACGTCGAGCTCCCAGTTCAAAGGGATGAGTTCGGCTTCCCAACGATATGGGCTAGTAGTCTTAAGGGTGCTCTTAGGGCTAACTTCGATAGGGGTTCGAAGTGCGATAAGAACACTATATTCGGGCCTGAGCCTGCGAGCCCCGAGGCCTCAGAGTACTCTTCAGCCACCTCCTTCACGGACGCTAGGCTCATACTGATACCGGGTAGGCTGCTTAAGGGTGTCTGGGCTTACATCACGTCACCCCACATGCTAGAACAGTTTAGGACACTCCTAGAGGTTAGAGGTGAGAAGGCTGATGTGCTTAGTGTGCCCAGTGTCAGTGATAACGAGGCTTTAGTTAGCAAGCCTGAACTCATATTAACGGGTTCGGATGGGAAGAGGTATATTGTTATTAATGAGACTAGATTAGAAACTAGAGAAGATAAGAGTGTTGTCGAATCTCTATCCAAGGTTCTCCCGGATAAGATCGCTAGCATGGTTAAAGACAAGGGTGTCATAGTTGTATCCGATACAGTTGCAAGAGATATCGTTAACAGGAGTATGGTGATCCAGTACAGGGTTAGACTTGATCCTAACACTAAGACTGTAGAACAAGGTCCGTGGAGTGAAGAGTATATGCCATCCAACACTGTGATGGCCTCGCTGGTGGTATGCAGGGAGCCTAGGCGTAGGGGGTCTGGGGGAGGGGCGTGTGCTAGTGCTACGGACGTGTGTAATGATTTGGTAGGCTACTTTACTAACACGAGGAGCACCATATACGTTGGGGGTAAGGAGACTATCGGTAAGGGGCTTGTGGAGCTCTACTTCAGGTGACATGGCATGCTCTCGGTTAAACCAGAGGTTGTAAGCACCCTTGTAGACTGCTTTGAATATTTAAGCAATGAGCTTAAGGATGATGAAGCTAGGACTCTTAGAGCAAGAGCCAGAGATATGCCGGCAGAGCTTGTATCAAAGGGGTTTAGCTATGTCATAGTGCTTACCGCTTCAAGAGGTGATCTAAAGGTTGTAGAGCTCGGGTTGACTTCCACTAGTTGCCAGGAGCTAGTTAAATCTGCAAGAGATAGGAAGCTTGGTAAAGAGGATATTGGATATGCTTTATATGGCGCCATACTGCTACTTAGCCTGAAAAAGCTTGGCGCTATAGGTGAAGAGAAGTTCTCAAAGTTAGTTGAAAGATCTCTAAAGGATCCAATCCTAAATCAAACAGCTTACATAGTAATGGACTGGATTAAGAGATTAGCAGAGGCATACCTTGAGAGGAGGAGGGAGTGAAACGGTATGAGCTATACGAGAGACTTGGTACTAGAGATTACCAATAGCACCCCAATGCTCGTAGGCTGGTACTCCCCCGAGCTTGTAGACCCTCAGGGCTTGAGGGCTACAGAGGTTAAGGGTGTATGGAGATGGTGGGCTAGAGCTGTTATTGGTGGAGCCCTCTTCGACGAATGCATGCTTGTTGGCGAAAGAAGTGATGGGATTCTTAGAAAGCCAACCTCTGATGAAATCGAATCTATAAGCTGTCTTGTCGGGAAGATCCTAGGCTTAGGCTGTGCTACACGTGAGTGTGTCGAGGCTTCAAGGTTCACCTTGAAGATTGAAACCTTAACTCAAGATCTTGAGAGGAGAGTGAGGAGCATATCGGGAGCAGAGGGCTACCAGAGGATGAAGCTACTTAGCCTCGGTGAGCGCAGAGAACGCAAGCTCATCAACTACATACCTGAGGGTGCCACCTTCAAGGTTACAGTTGATAGGGTTAGAACGAGGTATGGTGACGCCGAGGACCTAGCTGTTAAAATACTGGTGCTAGCCTTGCAGCTCATGGGTGTTGGGAAGGGCTCCAGGAGAGGTCTAGGCTCTCTTGACCTAAATAGTCTTGATTCACGCATCACGATACCAAGCGAACTTAGAAAGCTTTTAGACGAAGTTTATAATGAAGCCAAGGATGTTGTAAAGAAGTATGCTAAAGAATGTCCTAGAATTAACGTGAAGCCTTGCAATGAACGCTCGTTGCCACCAATGCCTGTTATGTCAAAGCTGACCAGCAAGGATGTTAGCGTGAGAGCCGATATTAACTTCAACATTACAAGTGTATACCTAATCCGTAGTAGCAGTAAGGATCCGCAAGAAATGTCCCGCGACATCCATAATTTCTTTGTGAGGAGTGAGAGATGTAGAAAGCTCTACGACAACCCTAAATGCTATGATTGGTTAAGGAAGAATCTTGAAGCTTGGATCTTAGGCTTACCCAGAGCCCAGAAGGGTACTGGTTATGAGGTTACAGTTAAAGGTATTGATAGGAGGGCTTCACCTATAATCGTTAGCTATCATAGCGAGAATAACAGATTTGGTAGTGGGGTTTTCGTAACATCCATCCTCTCAGCCGACTGGCCTATAGGAATGAAATGGACTGGACGCGGACGCGATAGGGGAAGGAATATAATCGTAAATGAGGAGCATATAGTTTCTGCTATGAACACCGCTCTCAAAGAATTTGAGAAATTCGTGAGGAAAGTCGTGATGAAAGCTGATTATAGCCTTGACAGAGATAGGGTGTGGCCTTAATGTCCTCTAAGGAGCTTAAATGTAGGGCTCTTGACAAGTATTTAGGGGAAGAGATTCTAGCACCTTCTAATGTCATATCAGCCCTCACATTAGCCTTCATTAATTGTTTTAGAGAAGTTGTTGAAGAAGGAGAATCTAAAGTTGCTGAAAAAGAATCTAAAATTATTGAAAACTTCGTTTCTTATTTCAACAGTATTGCTTCTGAAAAGCTCATGCTGGCTTACGACTGTAGTAGAGTTAGGGGTTTGCTTGAGGAGTCTAGGAGGTACGTGGTTGAGGTCTACGAGAAGGCTGGGTCTATCTTCGGCTCATCCTTTATCATCATTGGGAAGCTTGAGTCTAGGCTACTTGTCCACACTAGGTCCCCAACACTACCCCTTGACATAAGCCTAGCCTGGGATCCAGTGCTCAACCTACCCTATATCCCGGCATCCACCGTTAAGGGTGTTGTGAGATCCTACCTTACAATGAATAATGTCACAGTTGAAGGTCTAAGTGTGGATGACCTGCTAGGGGAGGCTAGGAAATCGGAGCACGAAGCTGAAGAATTAGCGCACGTGGGCTACATAGTATTTTTCGACGCATACCCTGTTGACTGCGAGAAGACACTAGTAGAGCCTGATGTGATAACACCCCACTATAGCGAGGTTGAGGGGAGGGTCGACGAGGTATCTGTTAAACCGAGACCAATAGTATTCCCAACAATAGCGCCTGGAACGACAATCTACTTCCCAGTAGCCGTGAACACGAACCTAGCTAGAAGGCTGAAGGAGAAGAGTAAGGTGGCCAAGCTGGCAGAGGGGGGCACCGTGAACATGGTACTAGAGTATGTGCAGAGAGCCCTACAAATGGGTATTGGGGCTAAGACGAGCATAGGCTACGGACGTGTAAAGATAGTAGGTAGGATGATATATGGATGAACTCACTAACAGCATGAGTCGGATTTAGGGAGGGCCTAATCATTGGTTTAACCTCATCGGCGGCCTCCGTCACCTCATCCTCGTTATCCTGGATCAACTGGAATGTTTTCAATCATCGGTGTCCCTCAGCGAGGGTGACATCTATCATCTCCGGTAACCTAACTATACCCCTGGGTACTTAAGGTTTCAACGTCCCCTGACGGTTTGCGGCCTGAAGATTATGGTTTTACCCTTGCAGCCTGGGTGTGCTATCGCTACGCCCCCCTTCAGTAACGCTTCTTTGACGTGTGTTGCCTGTCTTGGTGTTAGTGTTCTAGCTATGTTCTCCGCCTGCTGTGGGTCCGTTAGCCTCGTTACTATTAGTGCTGCTGTCTTGGCGGGCCCTCTTGGTGCTAGCATCTCCCCAGCCCACGGGATCTCCGGTAGCGCTACCACCACCCTTGGGTGTTTCCTAGACGTTTCGAACGCTAGTCTCAGCGTTTGCTCCCTGTCTACAGCTACTGTCTCCACCACCAGTGTTCTGGCTGGTCTCAGCGTTTCAGCTATGCTTGGTAGTAGTGCTACCCTAGCCTCGTAAGGCTCTATGCCCCCCAGGCCTACCCTCGCTATGCCCCCCAACGACTGCCCTAGTGCCTCCCTCACAGCCCCCTCAACCTCCGTTATGCTAGGCCCTGGATCCTCGAGGCTTAGAACCACCCCTCCCCCCTGGTTTAACGCTATCACCTCGGCAACCCTCCTAGACTCTACACCGTAGACCCATACTATCCAGGGCTCCTCCAGCTCTAGTACCGCCTTGGACTTCTGGGAGCACACCAGGATACTACCCCTAGGCTCTCCGGTTACTGGTAGCAGTGCTCTAGACCTCGAAGCCACCTCCGTGAAGCCCAGGAGCTCCCCCACCATGACACCCTCGCACGGCTCAAGCCTTAGCGGTTTAAGTGAGGCGTAGCTAGCTGTAAACGCTAAACCCAAGGGGCCTAAGCCTGCTATGAGGCCTAGTAGTAGTGATTCAACAAGCGAGTAGGAGACAGTAGAGGCTATGAGGGCTCCCGCTACAGCTGGTACAACGTATAGTGTTGAGAGCTCACAGGAGATCCTCGAGCCCACGAGGGCCCACGATGTGTAGAGTGCTACAGCTGAAGCTGATAGGGCTGTTGGCGACACCCTAGGCCTGGCTAGGAGGTCGAAGACAGGCTCGAACATACCCCCACGAGCCGTCCGAGCTAGGACTAGTAGGCCTAGGAGTACGAGGACTAATGCTATGGTAGACGCTAGAACCCACCTGTAGGGGCTACTGAGGGCTACTAGGAGTAGGGTTAGCGGGATGCTCGAAGCCGCTATGAGGCTCCCCGTTGTGTAGAGGATTACGATTGTGGATGCCAGGGATACAACTGCTACTATAACGTTGTAGAAGATCGTGTAGACTAGGAGCTCAACACCAGGCCTAAGGGTGGCTATTGCAAGCCTGCCCACAGCATCGTAGATCATGTAGGCTGAGGCGATGTAGACCGCTACGACGAGTAGAACCCTTAGAGGCCACCTAGAGCACCCAACCACAACACGAGCCCCACGGGGGTTACTTAGGCTCAGCCATTCTTTTAACCCTGAGAGCTCCCAGCATCCAGGGGAGGTCTAGGGGCTAGGTTGGCTGGAGCATGGGAGCTACTGCATCCAAGGCTTAGGGATGTGCTACCAAGGTTAGGCTACCTAAGGTTGCTCCCGGTACAGGAGAAGGCTATACCAGTTGTGCTAGCAGGACACCACACCCTCATAGTAGCCCCCACTGGGAGTGGTAAGACAGAGGCCTCAATGATACCAATACTGTCGATGATGCTATCTGACCTCGATAGGGGTGGCCTAGGGGAGGGGGTTAAGGTCGTCTACGTTACACCACTGAGGGCTCTTAACAGGGATGTTGCTGGTAGGATTGAGAGGCTTGCTAACGCCTTTGGATTCAAGGTCCTCGTTAGACATGGGGATACTGGTGCTAGCGATAGGAGGAGGTTCCTAGAGGAGCCGCCCGACGTGATGGTGACGACGCCCGAGTCCCTAAACCTACTCCTAACACTCAGAGACTACAGGGGGATCTGGTCTAACGTTGGATGGGCTGTTGTGGATGAAGTTCAGGAGCTCCTCGAAAGCGAGAGGGGCTCAGAGCTAGCTGTTATCCTTGAGAGGCTCCAGGTAGCCTCTAGGAGGAGGATTCAGAGGATCGGCTTATCCGCAACACTATCGAGGAATAGCATTAGGTGGGCTGTCGGGCTACTAGCCTACGGTAGGCATGTTGTTGTCGTAGAGGACCCGGAGCCTAAGGTTTACAGTGTTACCGTTGAGGTCGTGGACTCCGGGGATGAGAGCTTCTGGGGTGAAGCCGTAGGCAGGGTTGCCGGGATGCTGAAGGACTCGAGCTCAACACTCATCTTCACGAACACCAGGTATACCGCTGAGCTCCTAGCAAGTAGCCTATCCAGGTTGCTAGGCGAGGGTAGCGTTGTAGCACACCACGGTAGCCTATCCAGGCATGTTAGGGAGGGGGCTGAGAGGGATTTCAAGGAGGGTAGGCTTAGAGCCCTTGTAGCTACGTCCAGCATGGAGCTCGGGGTCGACATAGGCCGTGTCAACCTCGTCATCCAATTCCTATCGCCTAGACAGGCTATAGTCATGACACAGAGGGCTGGGAGGGCTGGCCACAGGCTGTGGGAGGTTAGTAGGGGTGTAATAGTAACCCTTAGGAACATCTACGAGATGATGGAGTCGGGCGTGATAGCGTTCAGGGTTGAGAGGGGTAATATTGAGGATGTGGAGCCCCACATTAAACCATACGATGCCCTAGCACACCAGCTCGTAGCAATGGTTGTCGAGGGCTCCGCTACAAGCGTGGAGGAGGCATACAATATCGTTAAGTCGACGCTACCATACTCAAACCTGACAATGGAGGAGCTAACCAGGCTCGTAAAACACCTATCGGAGGTCGGGGTGCTCAGGGAGTCCGATGGGAGGCTTAGCATGTCGAGGAGGACGCTATCCTACCTCTACGGTGTCACAATGATACCCGATGAGAGGGAGTTCGATGTGGTTAACGTGCTGGATAACAAGAAGATTGGTAGGGTTAGCGAGAGGTTCGTTGAATGGAACCTAGCTAAGCTTGATACAAGGAGCCAGGATAGGTTTAGGTTCGTCCTAGCCGGCAAGGTCTGGGAGGTCTTGGAGGTTGATCTTGAGGCTGAAAGGGTTACCGTTAAGCCCGTAGGTGTAGCTGAGGGCCACGTACCGGTGTGGGAGGGCGAGCTCATACCCGTGAGCTACAAGGTTGCACGCGAGGTATGCTCCGTTATGGAGCTCGTAATGGAGGACCCGGGTAGGGGTTTGAAGCTACTCGAGGCTAGGAAGCTTTCACAGCATGCAAGCTACATAGCCGACGTCCTCTCCAAGACTAGGAGCCTTTGGGGTATAAGCCTGTCCCACGTCAACCCCGTTATAGAGGACTACGGTAGGCTATCCATACTACACGTCTGCCTAGGGTCTAAGGGTAACTTCGCACTAGCACTACTACTATCGAAGCTAATGGAGAAGTTTAAGCCTGTAGAGTTCAAGTTCATACCATACGCTGTAATCTTCACAAGCCCAACGGGGGTTCCGGGGGAGCTCGTAGCCAGGGCCCTGCTTGAGGCTAAGAGCTTGGACCCGGTCGAGAGGGCCTCCATGGTCCACGATGCCCTCAGGAGGTCTAAGGCCTACCTGATCAGGTTCTACCATGTGGCTAAGAGGATGGGGGTTCTAGACCCGGATGCTAAGGCAGGCTACGGTCTTGTGGAGAAGCTTGCCGAGGCCTACGCCGGTAATATCGTTGACGTCGAGGCCCTGAGGGAGACCTTACATGACAAGGTTGACCTCAGGGCTGTCGAGGAGCTCCTTGAGACCCTAAGGGAGCCTGTTGTCGTTAAACCGGAGAGGCTTACACCCCTAGCAGAGCACGTCCTAAACAACCCCTATGTAAAAAGCGATGTTGCTACTAACATTAAGGCCCTAGCCTTCGACCAGATTGTTGAGGTTAAGAGGAGGTATCTTGA
>JAPYWV010000088.1 GCA_028276165.1 Acidilobaceae archaeon | reverse complement strand
TATGAGTGTATAAATGTCTGCCCCGTCAATAGGAGTGGTAGAGCTCTAGCCATAGACGCTGATAGGCAGTCTAGGGGGCAGCCTACGGTCTTCGAGGACACATGTATAGGTTGTGGTTTGTGCGTTAAAGCGTGCCCCTTCGAAGCCCTCTACATTGTCAACATGCCGAGTGAGCTGGAGGAGGAGGCTGTGCACAGGTATGGTGTTAACAGGTTTAAACTGTATAGGCTTCCCATACCCAAGGAGGGTCAGGTTGTAGGGGTTATTGGTAGGAATGGTGCTGGTAAGACAACAGCCCTTAGGATCCTAGCTGGGGAGATTAAACCAAACCTCGGTATGCTCGATAGGGTGCCTGAATGGGATGAGATTATAAGGAGGTTTAGGGGGAGCGAGCTACAGGGCTATCTTAAACTACTGGCTGATGGCAGGATTAGGGTTGCCCATAAGATACAGCATGTTGACGTGGTACCCAGGAGGGTTAAGGGGACTGTGGGGGAGCTTCTATCAAAGGTTGATGAGAGGGGTGTTGCTAGGGAGCTGGCTGAACAACTAGGGCTCACCAAGGTATGGGATAGGGGTGTTGACAAGCTTAGTGGGGGTGAGCTACAGAAGTTCCTTGTAGCAGCTGTTCTAAGCAAGGATGCTAACGTCTACGTGTTCGACGAGCCCAGTAGCTTCCTGGATGTAAGGGAGAGGATTAGGGTGGCTAAGCTTATCAGGAGTGAGGCTAAGCCGGGTAGGTATATCCTGGTTGTAGAGCACGATCTAGCCGTACTAGACTATGTAAGCGATCTAATCCACATCATCTACGGCGAGCCAGGGGCATACGGTATAGTCTCTGCACCCTATAGCACGAGAGCTGGTGTAAACCACTTCCTAGACGGCTACCTACCAGCCGAGAACGTGATGCTCTGGAAGGAGCCGATAAGGTTTAGGGTCCAAAGGGAGCAACCGGAGAGTGCAGCTGGGAGAGGTGCTAGGAGGGTGCTCTCATGGTCTAACCTTAGGGTAACCCTGGGGGGCTTCACTCTGAGAGTTGAGAGGGGGGAGGCTGTGGCAGGCCAGGTCGTAGGGATTGTGGGGCCTAACGGTATAGGTAAGACTACGTTCGTTAGACTCCTAGCCGGGGAGCTTAAGCCTGAGGAGGGTTACGTGGACCTCGCATGGCCCCTGGGGGAGGCTAGGATCAGCTATAAACCACAGTATGTGAGCGCAGAGATGTTCCCTGACGCTAGTGTGCTAGAGATACTTAGGAGCGTTAACCCGGAGGCTGTAACCCCGGGATCCTGGCTTTACCTAGAGCTTACAAGGAAGCTTAGGATGGATAGGTTGTTTGATAGAAGTGCTAGGAGCCTTAGCGGGGGGGAGTTGCAGAAGCTAGCTCTATGCATTGTGCTGGCAAAGGAGGCTGATGTGTACCTGCTAGACGAGCCATCAGCCTACCTAGATGTGGAGGAGAGGTTGAATGTAGCTAGGATTGTGAGGAGGCTTGCTGAAACCAGGGAGGTTGTGGTGTTCGTCGTAGAACACGATATAATGATAGCTGACTTCATATCAGACTCGCTAATGGTGTTCCAAGGGGAGCCTGGTGTTGAAGGCCTAGCTTCAAGCCCTATGCTGGTCAAGAGGGGGATGAACGTTCTACTCTCGAACCTAGGTATAACGATGAGGAGGGATCCGGAGAGTGGGAGGCCTAGGGTTAACAAGGAGGGGAGTTACCTTGATAGAATGCAGAAAGCTCGGGGGGAGTTCTATTGGTAGAACCTCTAATCGTGCTGAGCTCCTGTTAGCTCCTCACTCCTCCTCACTATAGGCTTGTAGCCTAGCTCCACAGGCTTAAACCTAGGGGCTAGCTTTCTTAGAACCTCTGGTAGCGTCGTGTACTCCATCTCCTCAGGCCCGAGCCTGTGCGGCATGAAGGGGCCGTGCCTCCTCATGTAATCAGCTATTATCTGAGCTAGCCTCCTAGTCTCATCGAAGGCAGGGTCGTCGAAGAGATCTGCCGGGCCTATCAACTCCCCATTCTTCACCTGGAACCCGAGGGCTACAACCCTAGGGGGCCCGTCGAACCTCGTGACCTTAGAGTCCCTTAAGCTGACTGGCATGAGGGGCCCGTGGTGGCTTCCACGCATCCACCCAGCTACGAGGTGTGGGAAGCTGAAGGCCTCTAGTATCTCGCCTACAGCTGGGAACCCGCTCTGAGCTCTAACTATCATCACCGGGTCGTCCTTACCAACATACCTCCCGGCTATCAAGCTCAACCTCTCGCTACTAACAACAGCTGCTATCTCCCTATCAGGCCTCCTGTAAACCCTCTTTATAACATAGCGGCCTGGGGTGCCAATTAGAGCTAGTATATCGTACATCTCATCGGGTGCGTTAAGCTCCACAGCCTTACCCTCGTAGACGTCGAGAACCTCGAATGTAAAACCGTTGTGAAGCCTAGGGTCTATGACGAGGCCGGCTGTGTTGAAGGGGTCAGCGAATATCCTGAAGAGTGGTAGGTTGAATGCTCCAGGCTCCGTCTTATCAGCCATGAATATCACTATGGGCTCCGAAGGTCTCTCAACGAACTCCATCTCGGCAACACCGGGCCCCAAGCCTCTAACGTTACCACTAAAAGCGTCACTCAGCAGATCCTGACCTGCAGCATACAAGCCAAGCTCCTTAGCAACCTTAGTAGCCTCCCTAAAGGCATTCCATGCGACCTCGTGGACCTCAGGACTATCAACGCCCTTGAAGTGAGCCATTATAAGCTGTAGGTCGTCACCAGCATTAGTCACATAGAAGCTCTTAATAACACCATTCCTCTTAGCCTCAGCGAGAACACGGCTAGCTGCTAGAATAGTATCAGGGTGAACCCTATGGTGGCCGGCCAGGCTACCAATATCAGCCTTGATAACACTAATAGTAGTAGTCCTCCCAGACAACCCCTAACACCACATAGGCTATATACGTATGGGATAAAGTTAAAATACGCATATGAAGGAAGACGGTAGACTTGGAGGGACATGCAACCAAGTACATGCTCCGACAAGAACGGTTAAACAAAACATCGAACCCCTGGAGAGAGGCTGTCCATTCCCACCAGGATCCCAGAGGCTTCTGGAGCACTGGTTTGCTAGAGTAAATATTATGAGATCTAGAGGGTAATAGTGGAGGGGTGGGGTTATGGGATGACGGTGTTTGTGGTAAGCGATGCTATCACCTTCGACGTTGGTAGAAGGACGATATTCCTTGAAAAGAGTTCTCTATCGGAGGATGATAGGATAGCCATGTTATTTGCTGAAACTCTCAACGAGCTAGGCGTCCGCTATAGTGTTATTGCAGGGTACGTAGCCATACTCTTTGGAAGGGCTAGGAGGAGTGATGATATAGACTTTATAACCTACCCTCTAGCTGAAGATGAATTCCTCAAACTCTGCTTACTATTAAGAGATAGGGGTTTTAAGCTTATGCAAGGTGATATAGGTTCTGAGAGCTCCATTAGGAAGGTCTATGAAGGTTACTTAGAACGAGGGTTTAGCATTAGGTTCATCTACGGTGACATTATCCTACCAAACGTATGGTTTAAGACAGCTAGGAGCCCACTACAATACTATAGTATTGATAACAGCTTAACCGTTATAGTTAACAAGAAGCATTTGATTAAAATTGCACCATTAGAGCTACAGATAGCACACAAGCTATACCTAGGGAATGAGAAGGATCTTGGAGACGCAGTATTCCTCTACACCCTGTTTAGGCAAGCTCTAAACCACCAGGAGCTCCATAAATGGCTATCAACTCTAGGAGTTGATATCAGCATGCTAGAGGTGGCCGGGAGTGGGGGATGAATTGATGAAAGCCATCGAAGATGAGAGGAGGAGAAACCTTATATCACTACTAGAACACACGGTATGGAACGCTGAAGCAGTCAAAAAGCTTGGAAAGAGGTGGTTTGAGATCAGGGATAGGTGGCTAAACGAGACACTCGTAAGGGATAAAGAGCTATGGGCAGATCCGAGGGTTAGGGAAGCGTTATTGAAAGCCTTAGAGGTAAAGAGTAAGCTGGAGAAGCTAAAGGATGACGAGGTAGAGAGAAAGCTTAAGTCACTAAGATGACCCTTGTAGGTTATCCTAGTGTGGGCTACGATTGGTGGGATTTATTGGGTGGCGGGCCCGCCGGGATTTGAACCCGGGACCTTCGGCTCCGAAGGCCGACGCTCTAGTCCTGGCTGAGCTACGGGCCCTTGTAGATCTCTCCGAGTTCAACTCCTATATCCGATCATGTTCGTAGGGCCCTGTAGGCTATGATTGCTGTGATTCCAGCTAGTGTTGCCCCATCATCTCCTAGGAGTACCACCAGGTATAATGGTATGGCTCCTGTGAGGCCCCCAGCGAGTGCTATCAGCTTGATCAACGCTATGATGGTTAGCGATAGTGTTAGTGTCCTAGCATACCTCCTAGCCTCTCTAAACACCTCAGCTAGCTTACTGGGGTTCTCGCCTAACACTATGTCGCCTACATTTGCCACCACGTCTATCGAGCCTACTGCGAGCCCCACATCAGCTCTGGCTAGAGCAGCTATATCGTTAACACCGTCTCCTACGAATGCAACCTTAGCCCCCCTCTCCTTCAGCATTGATACGAGCTTGAGCTTATCCTCGGGCTTCATCCCTGCATAGTACTCCCTCACACCTAGCTTCTCTGCAACCCTCCTAACCCTAGGCTCGCTATCACCACTAGCAATTATTATCCTGAGGTCTCCGGCCTCCCTAAGAGCTCTAACCACATCCTCCCTCACAACCTCCTCAAAGCATAAGTAGCCTGGAGATCCATCAACCAGGATCCACACGGTAATCTCATCCTCACTACAGCCACTTACAACATCTAAGCCTTTGACCAAGCCGGGCCCGCCTAGGAGCACCCTCCTCCCACCTACCAGTGCTTCTACGCCAAGCCCTTGGTGCTCCACTACACTCTCTATCTCCAACCTGGAATCCGATAGCTTACTTAGAGCCCTCGATACGGGGTGTAGGCTTGTCGAGGCCACCGTGGCAGCTATCGTCTTAAACTCCTCTACACTGAGACCCGTGGGTGGGTTGATAGATGATACTCTCAGAGACCCATATGTTATGGTCCCAGTCTTATCCACAACTATTGTGTCCACGTGGTGTAGGTGTTCCAGAGGCCTAGACCCCCTGACTACAACCCCGGATCTGGCTAGGCTGGCGATGCTATACGCTGTGTTCACAGCGGATGTTATTATGAAAGCTGAGGGGCACGAGACTAACAGTATGGAGGGGGCCCTGAGAGGGCCTAGCACGATGTACGCGATGATAAATGATAGGATGACGAGTGGGAGCCAGAGCCAGAGGAACCTCTCAATAGCATACTCCACAGAACCCTTCTCCTCAAGGGCCTCCAAAGCCAGCCTTATAACCCTCTGGAACCTCGACTCACCAGCCCCCCTTAGAACCTTAACCCTAACAGGGTTACCTACGTTGATGAACCCCGAGTACACCAAGCTCCCGGACTTCACGTTAATAGGCGTAGGCTCACCAGTCAAATAGGAGGTATCAAATAAACCATCATCCAGGAGCACACCATCAACGGGGACACCCTCACCCATCCTAACCAGGACTACATCACCAGGCCTCACACTATCAATATCGACTTCAACAAAACCACCCCTATCAACTAGGACCCTTGCTGGGATAAGCTTCGCTAAACCCTGGAGACGCCTAATAGCTAGCAACTCAGACCCGGCTTCGAGGAGCTCAGCTATAGAGTAGAGTAGCATGACCAGAAGCCCCTCTAGTAGTAGGCTGTGAACTAGCAAGACGAAGCCGCTGAGACCCATCACTACAGGCTCGGGCTTAACCCTCCCGTGCCTGGCTAGACCCGCTAGCAGCTGTACGGCGAAGTACAACACGGTTAGAGCTAGCATAGCGTAAGGGGCTACCCAGTGTACCTGGTAGTAGTAGCCTAGGATCCCGGCTAACGATGGTAGTAGCAGGCCCATAAGAGGCCCCCTGATCTCCCTTAGTTTAGCTCTCACGGGCTCCCGGTGCTCCATAACCCTCCAACCTAGCGTTTAAACCTACGGGTTCAATCTAATAAGTTTAAATGCTAACCATCCATGGAGGTTAATAGTATGAGTTTATTAAGTTTGTTTCAGCGTAATAATATATCGGTGTCCGGGGTTGGGTGTAATCAGTATCTCTGTCCCCGATGGTCTGCTTAGGAGAGTTGATGAGATCTACGAGTCACTGGGGTTTTCTGGTAGATCGGAGTTCTTCAGGGAGGCTGCTAGGAGGATGTTAGAGTACTTCGAGTCCCTGAGGGGTGGTGGGTATAGGATATTCGTTATAGCAATCCTGAGCGATCACAGCGTTCACCCCGCCTCTGATAGGAGGATCTTGGATGTTATACACGAGTACCAGCCTATAGTGAGGGCCTTCTACCACCAACTCCTGGGTGACGGGCTTTGTATTAACGTGGCC
>JAPYWV010000086.1 GCA_028276165.1 Acidilobaceae archaeon | reverse complement strand
GGGGTTCACAAACTACATAGCTGTTAGGATGGATGCTAGGCTACTACCTGAAACTATAATAGCGGATAGGGTACTCCTAGATGCTCCGAGCTCCGGGGAAGGCATAATAAGGAAGGATCCTGGGAGGAAGAGGAGGGGGAGGGTGGAGGATATAAAGGTTGTGCACGAGCTCCAGCTAAGCCTGCTAGAGAAGGCAGTGAAGCTTGTCGCGGATGGAGGGGTGATAGTGTATGCTGCCTGCTCTACAGCTGTAGAAGAGGGGGAATATGTGGTACACAAGATACTAGAGACACATGATGAAATTCACGTTGTAGAGCCTAACGGAAGATTTGGGCTATCACAGGGGATAACATACTATAGGGGGGTTAAGCTAAACCCTGAGGTAGCGAGATGTGTAAGATTATGGCCTCACATTCATGGAACAGAGGGGTTCTTCATATGCAAACTCCTAAAAACCCGGAAATAGGAGCTCCTCAGACCCGTTCCACATCATTATATCAGCCTTAGAGCGCCAGTCATCGCCAGTTAAGCTTAGAACAAGTAACCTTTTAAAGTTTCATCAGGCTAGCTCTAGAGCTAATGAGACCCTGCTAGCATAGACAACACTTCATATATAATCACAATTACTTTAAGTAGCCTGGTGACGTGGACTCGGGAGGCTTTGAACTTCCCTCTGATGAGATATTAATAGGTTTAACTAATGCCCTAGGGTGTTGGTGGCGTTAGAGCGTGCTATTACTGAGGAGACTTCTCAGGTGGGGTTTGATGTCCGGGGATGTTGTAGGCGAGATTGTTAGGAGTAGGGATTACTACAAGGGTGTTCTCGATAATTGTAGGAATTATCTCGTCCACAGTGTGGTTAGCGAGGTTGGTCTCGTTAGATGTCCTAGGTGTGGTAGGATTTACTCCAAGGCCAGTGTTCGGGATAGGTGTCCTTACTGCTACGAGACCCCAGTTGTAGAGCTCTCGTACACGGAGTCCCTAGGCGAGGTTGAAGGCTACTGCTGGAACCTCTACGGCCACTACCTTGCCTTCATAGACCTTCTAGCTGACGTAGCTAGGATCCTCTGCGGCAAGTTCAGGTGCAACTATAGTGATATCGCGATCGAGCTCACACTACACCCTAAGGATGGCCTTGTGAGAGTATACCTGGCTAGAGGTGATCGTGGAGGCGTTGTAGTTGTAAGAGCATCAGGGCTAACCCTGGAGCTCCTAAGAGAGCTGGATAGGGTTGTAGAGAAGGCTATTGAGAGGGGGGAGCTATTAGAGAAAGCTGGGATAAGCTATGTAGCCATAGTTACAAGCTACGATAGGACAACTATAAACTACAGGTTGCTGATAGCAGAAGGGTTCCTCGACGCAAGCCTAAACCCACACATTGAAAGACAACTAGGAGCATCGATAGCCTATAGAGGGGATCTAGTTAAGGTAGTGAATGTAAAAACAGGTGATATACTAAAGGTCTAAGCACTGTTACCCTTTAACAACAAATGCTTTATTAAGCTTCATGAAAGCATGGCCCCATCCGCAGAACAGGCTGCAGTAGATATCAAACTCGCCAACCTTATCAGCTGTGAATGTAACGATAACAGGCTTCCTGTCCGAGACTACGTTAACCCTATCCTCGTAACCCCTAATAGCTAGACCGTGAGGTATAAACTCTACACCTAGACCTTCTTAGCAAGAGTCTTCCCCGCATCCTCCTCGTACTTCTCAAACTCATCCCCACTCTTAAGTAACCCAGCTTTAACAGCCTTCTCTATAAACTCGTACTCCAACCCCTCGAAAAAGCTCATGAGGCGTAAATTGCTTTGGTACAAATATTAATTTGAACCCTATCACCTCTATTAACTCTCAATCTTATCCACTCTCTTAAACCCACTATCCTATGGAGCAGAAGATCACTCGGTTGCAAGAACATAGAATGTCTTTACCGCACCAGCTGGAGGTTACGCTAGGGATGATGCCGCGAACCACTCTACAATGCCACCAATAATAAGTCCTACTACTAGCAAGGCAATAGTCTCTAACCTAGATACTGAGGACGCAATCTACCACCTCAAGGTGTACATTACCGGGGAGAGCATAAATCCTTAATTTGTATTCGTTCTATAGTGGTTTTGGCGGTATTAGGCTTGGCTTTCTCCTAGTCACTATTGACACTATGGTTAGTGCTATTACTACTGCTATGTAGGGCGTTATTGGTACTATGGTTGGTGGTAGGCCTAGCTCTGATGCTATCAAGGGTCTCGTCACTATCAGTAGGCTTACCGCGTAAGCTGCCAGTGCAACCCCCACAGGGTGCCAGTATCCTAGGATTACAGATCCTATTGCTAGCCACCCCCACCCTCCAGTTATCCCTGAGAAGTATCTTCCATTGTATAGCACGAACGCCATATAAGCTCCGGCCACTCCCGCCATGAGCCCCCCAGTTGATATGGTTATAGCTCTTACAAGGTCTACCCTCAACCCCCTCTCCCTTGCTATACTCTCATCATACCCTATGGCCCTCAACTCTACCCCGTAGGGTGTCCTGTACAGTATTATCCAGAGTGCTATTGGTAGTATTACGGTCATAGCTACTAGTATGTTGTGTAGCATGGAGCCGTAGGGGATGTATGGGCCTATCTTGTGACCCGTGCTTGCAACCAGATCTGCTAAGCCTAAACCTGTAAGTGCTATTATCAACCCCACCACTATCTGGTCAAGCTTGAGACCTACAACTGTTATAGTGTAGATTGTTGAGAGGGCTAAACCCGCTAGGCCTCCTGCAATCAAGCCCGGGATTGGTGATCCGGTTATAGATGCCACCGCTACGCTTACAGCTGCTGAGAAGGCCATCATTCCATCAACACCAAGGTTTACCCTCCCACTCCTCTCTACAAGCATTTCACCTAAAGCTGCTAGTATTATTGGAACCCCCCATATTAGAGCTGTTGCCATGAAGTCCGCTAGAACCAACCCTACCACCACCTCCCTGAAAGCCTCCTGGCTATCATCACTGATAGTACTATCACAGCCTGTACTGCTAGGACATAGCCTATTGGTAGGCCGCTAGCCTGAAGGGATCTACCGAGGACTAGTATTGAGGAGAAGAACCATGATGCTGGGAGTACGACCAAGGGGTTGTTGGAGGAAAGCCATGAGACTAGAACCCCCATGTACCCGTAGCCTGGGCTAACACTCATAGGTGATAGGCTATGCTGGAAACCAAGCATCATAAGGGCCCCTCCAACGCCTGAAGTGAAACCTGATAGTAGTGCTACGGATAAAACTATAGCCTTCGGGTTTAAACCATAGGTCTCAGCAACCCTAGGAGCTCTACCGTAAACCTTAATAGCTAAGCCTAGACTACTCCTAGTTAGAAGGAACCAGCATAGAAATGCTAGAACGACCGCTACAAAGACCATTACGAGAGGGCCTAGCCTGTACTCCTCACCAACACTCCTAGTTATAGCGAAGGGCCCAACCCTCCAAGGCCCGGAGGCTAGGTGGTTTGAAACGTATAGTATGACGTAGTTTAGCATAAGGCTTGCAAGTATCTCGTTAACATTAAAGTAGACCCTTAAAACCCCTACAATAAGGCCTAGGAGTGCTCCAGTAAAACCCCCTAGTAGGATTGAGATGGGGATTGCAACCTGGGGGTTGAGGTTTAAGCCCGAATACTCCACCAGCCAGAGGGTTACGATAGCTCCTAGGAGTATCTGCCCCTCGGAGCCCACAGTTATAAACCCAGCTCTATACGCTACCGTTAGACCTACAGCTGCACATGCGATAGGACTTAGTAGTGTTAGCGTGAACACGTGTGGTACAGGGTTGGTGTAAACCCATACCAGGGAATCGAGGATGCCCCTGAAGCCAGCTGGGCTGATAGACCCTAGGATGAGGGCTAGTGTGAGCCCCAATACGAGCCCTAGCGTAACCCCCACTACTTGCTTAGAGTCTACCTTTAACGCTAACATGAGCTTTCTACCCACTAACCAGCCATGGCCCTAGCTATGGCGTCTACATTGAATGGTTTCTCGAAAACACCCTTTACAACACCACTACTCATAACATATATCCTATCTGAAACCTCCAGGAGCTCCTCCAAATCCTCTGATATGATTAGTGCTGCTGAGCTCCTAGAGCTGGCAACAATCATACTCTTAACGAGCCTTGCTGTTTGGAGATCTAGGCCACCGGTAGGGTTCATAGCGATTATGAGCTTAGGCTTCTTATAGAGCTCCCTTGCGACCATGAGCCTCTGCATATTACCACCACTAAGCGAGTCTACACTTGCATCTAGGCTTGGGATCTTAACGTTAGTCATGGCTACAACCTCCTCTGCAACCCCTCTAGCCTTCCTCCAGTCCACCAGGAAGCCTCCTATGGTAGAGTTTACCGGTAGAAGTGAGAATGCCACATTCTCGACAACACTTAAACCCGGAGCTAGACCCCATCCAAGCCTCTCCTCAGGTATTATCGCTAAGCCCTTCCTAACCCTATGAGCTGGGCTTCTATCCGTTACATCCTCACCGTCTAAGATGATCCTACCTCTAGCAGGCTTCCTCAATCCAATGATAGCCTCGAATAACTCCCTCTGCCCATTACCAGCTAGACCAGCTACACCTACAATCTCACTCCTTCCAACAACCATAGTTACACCTTTAACAGCTATTTGACCGTAGGCCCCTCTAACCCATAGGTCTAAAACCTCGAGTATAGGCTTACCTGCTGGCGATTGTAAGCTCTTGTAGGTTTCAAGCGCTAGGCCTGCAGGACCGTTGCTTTCGCCAAACATATATTTTATCAATATATCCTCGTCGACCTCCTCCCCCTTAAACACCCCTACAACCCTACCCTTCCTCATAACAGCAATCCTATCAGCTATGTCCAGAGCCTCACGCACCTTATGCGTTACGAATATGATAGACTTACCTTCACTAGCTAGGCCTCTAAGCATCTCTCTAAGTAACCGGAACTCATGGGATGCCATGTGAGTTGTAGGTTCATCTAGCATGAGGAGCTTGGAGTCTAATAGTAGTGCTTTAAGCAACTCCACCCTCTGTTTCTCCCCCATTGACAGCGACCAGCAGTAGGAGTCTAAATCAACTTTAAAACCTAGTCTTCCAGCTAGCTCATTAACCTTCCTTCTAAGATCCCTCCCGCTAATACCTCTACCCGCAGTCCTTAGTGTCAACAGTATATCCTCGAACACTGTAAGACCGTCGAAGAACCGCGGCATCTGAGGGACCATGTAGACACCATTCCTCAAAGCATCCCTATAGCTTGAAGGTTTAAACCTCACCCCATCTAATACTAACTCCCCGCTACTAGGCTTAACCAAACCCGCTATGACCTTAATTAAGGTTGTTTTACCAGCACCGTTCTCCCCCAGGAGTGCTAGGATCTCGCCTCTACGTACATCAAGGCTTACATCATCATTAGCTATGATACCACCTGGGTAGACGACCCTAACACCTCTAATAGATAAAAAAGTGTCCATGGAGATCCAGATCCCCCCGAAGGCTAGCTAAGCTGGGGATATTATTTTCTCGTAGAACCAGTCCATGTACCAGAGCTCATTCCTCCCAAGCCTCTGGCCAGCCTCGACCTTAAGCTTTGGCTCCTCCTGAGGTTTACCATCGAAGTCTATCTTGTAACCCCTAATAGGGCCTGTGAATGGCTCGAACATCATCTCCTTCATGTCCTCGTACAACCTCTTAATCTCAGCTACAGCCTTAGCCGGGATGACCTCAGTGTTCAACTCCGCTAGGTACACCGCTCCTTCAGGTTTCCCAGCAGTCGACTTTTCTACTGGAAGCCTCCACCTGAAGGGTGTGAAGTCGCCTACCCTAGCCCATATATCCTCGCTGACGAAAGCACCTGCTATGAGTCTTGCTAGGAGGTACTCGTATATAGGGCCCCAATTTGCTATCTGACCTGTAAGGTGTGCTTTCAGCCTCCTACCCTTCTTTAAGTAGTACTGGTACATATCGCTATAGTGGCTGAAACTGTACACTTTAACCCCCTTGCCTTGGTAGCTTTCCGCTACATCTAGTACAGCCGTTGTATCCTCTGTAAATGCTATAACATCAACATTATACTTTGTGACTAGGTATTCTGCGTCCGCTCTCGCCTTATCAGGGGCAAACCACGCCTTCAAGGGAGGTGTTACGTATATCTCAAGCTTCTCCCCACCACCACATTTGCCCATCAACCTAGCCCCGTGTACTGCTCCGAGAGCGAAGGCGTTAACATGTCTAACGACCTCCGGTATAAGGAATGCTGGTACATAGCCTACCCTGCACGTCTCGGTTACAGCTCCAGCAGCTACACCGTTGAGGTAGTATAGCTGGTAGAACTCCGCAAAGTAAGTTGTAACGTTGGGGAGGCCCTCGAACCATTCAAACTCACCACTACAATGGTAGAACTTTACATCCTTGAAATCACGAGCAAGCTCTTTAACAGCATACTTGAAACCATAGCTTGTAGCAAATACAGCATCATACCTCTCCCTGGTCAGCTCTGTC
>JAPYWV010000085.1 GCA_028276165.1 Acidilobaceae archaeon | reverse complement strand
GGGGTCTGGGAGCGAGGCCCTGGAGAACCTGAGGAGGCTTATAGCGAGGGTTCACTCCATAGTCTTCGGCCCCGGCATGGGGGTTACAGATGAGACGAGGGAGCTCCTAGAATTCCTTGTTGAAAACGCTAGGGGTAAGCCTCTGATCATAGACGCTGATGGCTTGAAGGTGTTAGCGGAGCTAAAGGTCAAGCTGTGGGGTGAAGCAGTACTAACACCACATAGGGGTGAGGCTGGGATGCTCCTAGGCATTGAAGTAGACCCACTTAAGGTAGATCCACTAGATCTAGCTAGGAGGATTTCAAGGGAGTATAATGCAACGACCATCGTCAAGGCCCCCGTGGACGCTGTGTGCGACCCAAACGGTAGGTGTAGGCTTAACAAGACAGGACACCCGGCCATGGCCGTTGGGGGTACTGGTGATGCACTAACAGGGATTATAGCCTCTTTCATAGCTAGGAGGGTAGCGCTTGGGAGGGAGCCGGACACCCTTAACGTTGTAGCTGCAGCAGCATACATATGCGGTAGAGCTGGGGAGCTCGCGGTGGAGGAGAAGGGTGAGATGATAACAGCGTTGGATGTAGTGGATAAGATACAACAGGCTATAAAGGAGGCTAGGGGCATGGCGGCTGGGGGTTGAGCTTTTGAGCAAAAGCCTGGTGATAAGGGAGAGGTATGAGAGGACATGTGATAGCTATGATGAGCTCTACCGTGGAGAACAGTACGCCAAGTACTACGTAGCCCTTAGAGCGGTGAAGCCTAGAGGTGTAGTGTTAGATGCTGGGTGTGGGACAGCACTACTAGCAGAGTTCCTTAGAGCGTGGAGGCTACTAGAGGATCTGGAGGCGTACATATGCCTCGACTACAGCAACTGCATGCTAGGAATAGCTAGGTGGAAGCTAGAAGTACTATGCGATGGGAGATGCCACGTAGTACTAGGGGATGTAGAGAACATACCGTTAAAAGACTCTACAGTAGACATAGCGTACTCGTTCACAGTACTAGACCTAGTAGACAACCCCTGGAAAGCCCTAAAAGAGCTAGCAAGGGTAACAAGAGAGGACATAGTGGTAAGCGTTATGAGAAACCTAAACCTAAAAGACACCCTAAAGAACATGGGGTTGAAGACTATAGGGGCAACAGATAAAGACGTGATATTCCACGTAAAACCAGAAGAGCTAGAAAACATGCTAGGAGCCTAACAACGTGAATTCAGAGACCCCCACATGCTATAAGGAGCTCCACGACGAACATGGAGGGGTTACTTATACACTTAGAACACCACCCAGGAGACCCATGTAGTTTAACAACAAGCTATCACCTTAACACCTAAGTAACCCCTACGTTGAAGCCTCATAGCCGGGAGGACGAGAGCCGGATTCCAATGGTTACAGGATAACGACGTGTGTACACGGCATTATAGCCTATGGTAGAGATCGGATTCCCAACCTCAGAGGGCTAGAATGGTCTGAGAACCTTAATATAGTCCCAGTTTTAAGTATAGTGGTTGGGGTGTGGTTGGTGAGTGGTAGAGTTGTTAGGGTTAGTAGGAAGAACACTATTTACATCCCAAAGGATGTCGCTGAGAGGGTTGGTATTAGGGAGGGTGTTCTAGTCGAGATTACGGTTGAAGGTGGTAGGATCATCCTAACCCCTATCCCAGACCCCCTATGGCTAGCCCTACACGGGCCTAAGTTTGCCGAGATCTCGATAGAGGATGTTGAGAAGGTTAGTGAGGAGATGCAGAAGGGGCTAGCTGATGAGGATACTCCTTGACACCTCATTCCTGCTACCCATAGTTGGAGTAAGGGTTAGAGAGGTGGAGAGCACCCTACATAGGCTTTGGAACCTCCATAAGAGTAGGGGGGTTAAGCTCTACTATACGGATCTCAACATGCTTGAGATAGCGTGGAAGTTGAGTAGGTTGAACTACGACCCCTCCATCGTTGAAATAGGGCTTAGGAGCATTGAAAGGAGCATGGTTAAGGTGGAGACTAGAGCTCCACTAGTACTAAGAGCACTTGAGCTTAGGAGGAGGGGTTTCGACGACGTGATCGACCTGCTACTCTACCTAACAGCAAAGGATAACAACCTGCTATTCCTTACACTGGATAAGGCTCTCGTAGACTTCCTGGAGAGTGTAGACGAGGATACATCCATGATCATTACATCCGTATAGTAGAGCTGGGATCCCCATTAAAGTGGTTTTATGGAGGGCTTTAAGGAAAGCACTCACGCTAACCTCATACGTTGACCCCCCATCAAAGCATATATGTTTGGATGGTTGTAACCCATACTGGATGTTGGGGTACGAGGTTAGCTAGGTTGAGCAGGTTAAACGCGTTCGTAGCAGAGGTTACTGGTAGGCTTAAGAGCTACAGGATCCAGGAGGACAGCCTATGGTACGGTTTCGTTGATAGAGAGCTCGAGGTTACGAGGATCCTCGACCCCAGGGTGGGGGTCGTTGCTGGAGGTCTCATAACAGTCCTCTACGGCCCTAAAGGTTGTGGTAAAACTAGCTTGTTCAAGGTGTTACGCTACGCTCTTGAAGGTATTGAAAGCGATGTTGACATCGTTATTGTTAGTAGCGAGGTCGAAGCCTGGAGAGCTGAAAAGCTATACGCACCTAGAACTTTAAGCGATGTCCTAAGGGAAGTTGAGGGGATTCTGGGTTTCAGTATAACTCCAACGGGCGACATAGTAGGATCCATGTCCGTTTACGCCTCCAAGCTCGTAAGCTTGATGGTAGGCTACATAGCACGAATACTCAAGGGGAAGAGGAGGGTAATAATTGTGCTGGACGAGGTTAGAGCTGATAGCGATGATAGGCTAGCGGAATTCCGAGGATGGCTTGAAGGGTTCGCGAACACACTAAAATGGGATAACCAGGAGTACTCGGAGAAAAGCGGGGGTAGCATATCGGTGGTGGCGTTGACGAGCGATGCTCTGGTGTCTGAGATCAGGTACAAGGTTGGTTCTAAGGTGAACTGGGCCCTAATATGGAATCTGCCTTACGACGCCATGGTGGAGCTCTCAAAACAACTAGGGTTAGACCTAGAACCACAACTACTATGGAGGCTAACAGGGGGCAACCCAAGAGCTCTAGTTAGCATAAGGTCGAGGGGGCTGGAGCTCTGGCTTAGAGCTGATGTCGTAGATGTCCTAGCCAGGGTGGTTGAGAGCTTAAGAGGTGAGTGGGGGGGCGATGTGTGGGGTAGGATTGCTGAAGCTGTTAGCAACGTAGACGAGGCTAGCTTTAAGTTGAAGATAGCCCTGTTGAAGCACAACGTGCTAATCTACACTGGTGGAGTCCACGCATACATCTCTGATATACCTAAGGAGGAGTGGGTAGGCAGGTATTATGCATATCAGATCCCAGCATACTATTACGTGTTGAAGCTTATGAGTGAGAGGAGGGGTGTGAAGGTTAGGCTTGAGGATGTACTAGGATATCTTTGAACTCCTGTTTTTAGGTCTAGGATCCACCTTAGTGCTTCTAGGGTTCCCCTGGTGTCTGAGGCTAAAGCTTTAAGGTATATCTTCAATGTTAGGGAGGCTCTCCGATCCCTGGACTTCGAGGAGCTCTCCAGGAGGTATCCCGGCTTGGATTTAAGGGGTTTACGTGATGCCGTTGAGAGATACCTGGGGGATGCTGAGTATTACGCTAGTAAGGGTGACTATGAGACCGCTATTGCAGCTGCATCCTATGCCGAGGGCCTCCTCGACTCCCTTAAGTACCTTGGTTTAAGCGAGCCTAGGTGGCCTGAGGCCCCGTTGAGGGAGGTTAGGGTCTTCCTCGGTGGCACCTTTGACATAATACACCCGGGGCACGTGGAGCTGTTAAGGTACGCCTCTAGCTTCGGTAAACTCTACGTAGCTATTGCAAGGGATGCTAACGTTGTTAGGGTTAAGGGGAGGAGGCCTGTTCTAGACGAGCTTTCACGGCTTAAAGTCGTATCATCCATAAGGTACGTCTACAAAGCCTTCCTAGGGGATGAGAGTGATATGTTCAAGTCCGTGGAGAAGGTTAAACCACACATCATAGTATTAGGCCCTGACCAGCCCTTCGAGGAGGACGCGGTAGCAGGTGAGGTTGAGAGGAGGCTTGGCTACAAGCCCGTGGTGGTTAGGTTCAAGGAGAAGATTGCATTTTCAGGCAGCCTAAGAGGGTCCAGTGATATAGTGAGAGCCCTCTGCGAGAGAGGTTAAAGGCTTGCTTAAAAACCAGTGAAGCCTTTTAAACCCCACCTCTCAGGGTGGATGGGGGGTTTAAGGTTTGCCTGGTAGCCCCAGGAAGGTTGTAGAAGTGGATATGGGTAGGTATAAGAGTGTAGAGTTAACCTTAGAGGAGGCGGATAAGCTCCTCTCAGATGTATCAAAACAGCTAGGCTACGAATCCCAGGATTTGGAGGAGGCCTACAGGGTTATAAGGAATTTCGATGCATTCTACGATATGGCTAGGAAGAAGTATAAAGACTACATAGTCCCCTCGAAGAGCTTAAACGACATGATTAGGGGGACTGTGATAGTTGATAGGCTTAAGCTGGTTAAGGAAGGTGAGGTCCGCAAGGTGGTTATTACGTTCGATAGGAGGGTCAAGGAGGAGGTCATAGTTGAGGCTTTGAGGAGGCTAGGCTACGATGTAGAGGTGAAGCGTTTAGAGCTCCCCTAGCCTAACACACGGTGGTAACAATGTCATCAGAGCACTTTGAGGAGAGGGGAGGAGAGGAGGAAGAGGTAGAGCTCCTGAGAAGAGAGGGGGTTGGGGAGGAGAGTCTAGTGGAAGCCCCCGAGGAGGGGGCTGTCGAGGCGGAGGAGCCGAGGATACTATATGATGTGACTAAACCGGAGCTCCTAGAAACAATGATTATAGCATCAGACATACTAACCCAAGCATCACTAGGTCAAATAAGCCTAGGTGAGGCTAGGAGGCTTTACGAGAGGGAGGTAGTAGCTAGGATCAGGAAGCTTGTTGCAGGAGGTGTAGTGGTTAAAAAGAAGGCTAGAGCTAGGAGAGCTGAGAAGAAAACTAAGAAGAAGAAGGCTAAAAGTGAGGTTAAGAAAGAGGAGGAGAAGAGGAAGGCTAAGAAGAAGGCTAAAGGTGGGAAGAAGGCTAAGGGGAAGAAGGAAGGTGGAGGGGTTGAGGGGGAGGGCTAGCTTCGAGTACCTACTAGAAATAATCCCACCTAGGTATGCCCCTGAATGGGGCTCCGGTGGCATATTCGGTTTAACATACTGTAGTGGAGTCCTATACTACATGCTAGCCTTCGAAGCCGAGGCTAACTTTGTATGGGATGGCGGTAGGAGGGTTTATAGGTTTGAGGAGCTGGGGCCCGGGCCTGTATCGGGTGGCGATACGTATAACGCTGTAGCCTGCGCCGATGAGAGGATATTCTTTGGAGGTTGGGTTCACAACCCTGTAGTCTACAAGGGTAAGAGGGGGTTTGAGGGTGAGATCGATTTCAGGAATAAGTTTAGCCACGTTCACGTCTACTATGTTAGAGAGGATAGGGTGAAACTCCTGTGGAGTGAGAGTATAAGGGATGAGTCTAGGTGGGCTGGCGAGGTTTCAGAGATAGTCTACGATCCGCTCAACTCAAGGCTTATAATAGCTAGGGGTGATGGCCACGAGAACCTAGGTGTCTTCACCCTAGACCCCTCCACGGGTAGGGTTGAGAGGGCTAGCTCCATACCAGCCCTTAAGGGAGCTCTATTCCTCGACTACGCCTGCTTCGATATGCAGAGCGACTGGGTTAGGGGTATTGATGGGGTTCAGTGCGTGGATCTAGTGTCGGGTAGGTGGTATAGGTTTAGTGTGGAGGACTGGTCTAGGATATCCGTTGACGGTGGCACTGTATCGTTCAGAGGTAGTGGTTACGCTGTAAGCGCCTACACTAGGTACTTCCACTTCTTCAGAGGAGGCTTCATAGCAGGTAACCCTGTTGAACCGGAGGTGGATAGCTTGAGCTACGTAAGGCTCTTCGACTTCGGCTCCCACGTCTACTCCCAGCCATCCCCTCAGAGGTCTAACGCTCTCACAATCGGTGGTGGCATACTAGCACCATTCAATGCCCTTACACACGGGCTACTCCACGCTGATATACCTAGGGATACGGTGAGGTCCATAAACGAGGTTAGGGGGCCGAGTGTGCTACTCTACATAACACCACCACAAGCTAGGATAGTTGGGGCCTACGGTGCAAGGATAACATCGATGGCCAAGATGGGGTCTAAGGTCATCATAGCATATAACACTGCACCAAACCTAGGTGGTAGAGATGCATCCCCTATAGATGTAGGCTACAGGGGCCTAATGGCGGTAGACGAGGATACATTGATTAACAGGCCGAGCCCACCTGTAACCTTCAGGATTAGGGGGTCAGATGTGGGTACATCGACGTTCGGGGGCATACCGCTAGCAGGGTATAAGAGTAGGAAGCTTGTAGTCAGGACGGAGAGGTCGAACACACTAACAGTGTACGAGTACGACGTAGGGCTACCCGCAAGCCTACTATCGGTTGACAAGTACACCATAAGCCCCGGGAGGAACGTGATAGACATGGAGGGATACCATAACATTGTGTCGA
>JAPYWV010000084.1 GCA_028276165.1 Acidilobaceae archaeon | reverse complement strand
CAACTATAAGTCTTTGTGCTCAGCCAGCTCCACTCATATGCTGAGAGCTCTCAGCACATACCCTTATCTCAGCTTGCTGGGGAGGCTCAACTCTAAAGCTTATTGTTGACGAGCTCTGTTAACATCCAATGCTGGGTGGTGGTTTTGGGTGGCGAGGCTATTGTTGCTGAGGGGCTGGCTAAGCTCTACCCCGGGGGTGTATGGGGGGTTAGGGGTGTTAGCTTCACCTCAGGCTATGGGGAGCTCGTAGTCCTACTAGGGCCTAATGGTAGTGGTAAGACTACGACGATAAACATGCTAGCTACGCTCATCAAGCCCACTTCTGGTAGAGCTCTCGTAGGTGGTTTCGATGTCGTTAGGGAGGCTTGGAGTGTTAGGAGGATTATAGCTGTTATGCCCCAGGATGGTAGGCCTGATCTCAACTGGACCCCCATGGAGGCTGTTAAATGGTACCTTGTAGCCCGCGGGTTTAGTGTTACCACAGCAGATAGGGAGGCTAGGGTTTGGCTTGAAAGGCTAGGACTATGGGATGTTAGGGGTAGGAGTGGGTGGGAGCTTAGTGGTGGTCAGAGGAAGAGGGTTCTAGCGGCCATGGTTCTAGCTACTGGCGCACCAGTGCTATTCCTGGACGAGCCTACATCTGATGTCGATGTTGAGGGTAAGTATAGCATTTGGAGCTCCATAAGGGAGGCTGTCAGGGAGAGTAGGAGTGTTCTATACACAACGCACGACATGAGGGAGGCTGAGAGGATAGCTGATAGGGTTGTCATGGTGAAGGAGGGTAGGGTTGTAGCCGTAGGGGCCCCCGGGAGGCTTGTAGAAAGTCTACCATTCAACTACAGGATGGTGGTTAGCGGTAACGCCAGCTGTAGTAGTAGGGCTGCTCTAGTAGAGCTAGGTGGTACGAGGATACTCTACTTCAAGGGTAGATCTGAGGCTCTAGCATGCCTAGCTGAGATAGAGGGGGTTACGGCTACGGTCGAGCCTGTAAGCCTTGAGGATGCCTACATATACCATACCATACTAGGGGGTGGCGTGGGTTGAGCTTCACGAGAGGAGTCCTGGGGGTCGCGGTTCTAACATCACGTTGGCTTGTAAGACAGCCTATGTGGTTACTCCAAGATCTAATGCTCCTACTAGGCTTCACCATAATAGTGTACATCTGGGGCCGGGTTGAGGGCCTGGGGTTCCTCATATCAGGTTGGATTACATCAATAGGGTTCGCTATAGGTGTTAACGCTGTAGGGCAGGAGGTGGGATACCATAGGATTATGAAGGTCTTAGACCTAGTGATAGCATCGCCTATAAGCCCTAGAGCTTACGTGCTCGGAGCCACAATTGGATCAACGGTGTTCGTGATAGCAGAGATACCCGTAGTGGTGGCCATAGGGCTTGTAACGGGCTACTGGAAGCTACTAGCGTACAGCCTCATACTATCACTAGCTGTAATGCCGCTAGGAGTGCTCATAGGCTTAATCGTAGCCTTCGCTGTGAAGAAGCCGATGAACATAAGTGCTATAACAAACCCCGTGGTAACACTACTAATACTCCTACCACCGGTACTCTACCCAGCAATGGTGATACCGGAGCCGCTAAGGTACATAGCGTTAACACCGCCAACAGCCGCAGCAACACAGATAGCCAGAACACTAGGAGGCATAGAGGTGGCGGTAAACCCACTAATACCACCAGCAATACTCGCAACATGGCTGGTAGTAGCGATAGCACTAGCAAATAAGGTGGTTAAATGGAGCCTAGACTAGCTTGAGGGCATCAGCCAAACCTCTCAATCCTCTCAATAGGACCTCCTGACCCTAACGTTAATCTCATCAATAAAACACCATAGCCCCCTACCAGGGCTTAGGATTACTATTTTAAGCTCGTCTAAAAGCTTATCATTAAGTATTAGGGGGCCCCTACGTGATACAATAGCTCTAGCCTTCACGGGGCCTACAACCCTATCATCTTCAACAACAATAACATCAACAGGTTCAACCAACCTCCTCAAGGTAACCCTAGTACCATCAGCTAAAACCCTCTCAACAACATCCAAAGTCACACTACCGGATACTATGGACTCTAAGACACCCTGAGGTAGCAGAATCTCCGGCTCCAAGCCTATAAAACCAGTATTAGCTATAGCCATGGACTCAACACATGCATCCCTACAAACCCTAACCTTTAGCCTAAGCAACCTCAACAACACCAGGATCAATCAACGTAAGTATGGCGTCAAACCACATATCATCGTAGAGCTCCAGGGGCATAAGGGTTAAGATGTAACCCTCCCAGACTTCGAACTCCAAACCCTCAACCCCATCATACTAGTTAACCCTAAAAGCTATTAAGCTTCAAGATGCCCTCAAGGGAGGGGACCCTACCACACGGAGGTTCCATCATCCCAGGAGTTCTAGAAGCTGCTAGGGCACATAGTGCACATGTAACCGATGTACAGCGAATCATATATCGTTAACCCACCCTTATATAGCTATTTTAAATATCTTCATTCTAAAGCCTAGGAACTTAAAGTTTCCTAGGCAATCTTAAGTAATGGTGGTGGTGGTTAGCCTCCCTGCATTATTTGTTAGCTTGCATGATATCATGGTAAAAGTGGGGAAGTCCTGACTCCAATACTAGAAGGTGTTAAACTATAAAAGTTTTGAGGAATTCTCGATAAAGTGAGGAGCGATGACAGAACGACTAGGGGTTAACATTATGAGTCACATGACTTACAGGAATCCAGATCATGGAGTTGAAGACGGAGTTAAAATGAAGAGAACCTCTCAGCTCACCTACCTAGAATCCAGTTAGTGGAGTTGAAAGTCACGATCCTCCCTCACAATCCTCTCCGCCATACCCCTTGGGGTTTCCGGGAGCTCCTCAAGCATCCTGGTTATCTCTTGGAGGGCTTTCATCCTCTTGTACGTCCTCACCCTCTCCTCTATGAAGGCTATTATCTCACTACGCCAGTCGATAAGATCCTTTAACTTCTCCATCTCCTCTTTAAGCTTCCTAGGTATCCTTATGCTGAAGACAACACTCATAGACATCACCTGTAGACTGATTCCCAAGTTACTACTCTAATGATAGAGGTTAAAAATTTAAGGCTACAAGCGTGGCAACATTCCTCGTAGGTACTAAAAGGTTAAGGCGTGAATCCCATGTTATAAGAGTAGGCTTGCACCTATGACCTTTACACCCTCCCTTGGGTCCAGTACTATCCCGTACTTGTCCATTGTACCAGATCCTATTATCATGTCCGGCATCTTCATCCTCCTCCCCTCAACTACTATCTCCTCTGCGAACTCATCGAGTACAAGTACCGTCTCAGGTGGTAGGAGTTCAATGTCGTCTATGACTATTGTTACCTCAGCATACTTATCGGCCTTAACGAACCTACCGTTAACCAGGTATAGTTTAACCGGTCTCGGTAGAGGGCTCCAGCGAGCTCCAAAGCTCCTCTCAAAGAAACTCCTACTTATGACTGTAAACCTAGAACCCGTATCGAAGAGAGCAGTACACGTAACCTCCCTACCTCCAAACCTCACCTTAACATCCTTGAGCACACGCAATAACAGCCCCAGTTGTAGAGCCCATTGCTAGAGTTTAAAACCTATACCTAACCTGTAGTTAAAGCCCCTCTATGGAGATTAACCCCAGGGGGAACCCACATGCCCCCCGGCAACCCCTCGATACCCAGGCTAGCGGCCTTCACCCTAGCAGCCTCCACTAACCGTGAACTGAGAGCTCTTAGGCTTTAGAGGAGGGTTGAGTACGTGGGCGTTGAAGGGCGTCTGGGTACATATGTGAGTGTTGGGTATATTCTAGACATGTTAAAGCCATATCTCGGGGCTTTCACTCCTTCTAATCACATTCTCGTCTCTAAACCTCCAGAGCCCCTCGCCAGGCTTCTCAATAGCTATCATTAGCTCGTCTGCTAGCCTATCGCTTACCAGTACTTCAACCTCACTATGCGATATAACAGCGTCGGCTGTAGCCGAGATGCCTCTTTCGGGTACCTCCACTTTAACAGCATTCCTAACCCTGTAGACTCTCGTGGGGCCTCCAGCCGTATCATACACTTCTACTAGAGCGTCAGGGGGTAGGTTGGGCCATAGTTTGAGCTTCTCAGCAGCCTTCACTGGTAGGAGTATCTGCGGGTTGGGTGTCTCGAAGCCCGTGTTGACCAAGGCTACAGTCTCAAGCACCTCATCCTTGTACCTTAACCTAAGTCTAATCCTAACAGCTAATGTTCATCCCCTCAGGTACCCGGCTAGATCCCTAGGTTTAATGTGGCCAATCCTAGGTCTTATAACAGGCTTTATACGGCCTATGCGAGGTCTCCTAATATCTCCACCCATCGTCAAACCCCGTGTTTAACCCTACTCCTCCAAGCTTATAACGGTAATGTAGGTGTAGGAGGTTCTCACAGCCCACCAACTATTAACATCTAGGAGGATTACCGTTTCTACCACTGCTCCTAAAACTATCATTGTTAATGCTAGGGATGCCACGGCTAGCCTGACCTCCCTTCTCTCCAATAATGGTGTTATGTATGCTAGTGTGTAGCCTGCTAGCTCTAGGGCACCGTATACTCTGGCTATGCCTGAGACCACGGCTTGAGCTATGGTGTACGGTGTTACCGGTAACCCTAGTCTAGCCATATTGCCTGCGAACAATGCTAGGATGAGGATGGGTAGTAGGGCTAGGGCTGATGCTAGCTTGTGCTTCAACATGAGAGGGCTTAGCCTGCAATCGAACGTTACTAGCATCCCACACCTGTACATGTGGAGTGGGAGTACGACATTGAATATAACGTGAGATGACATGGCCAGGATCAGGGCTGTGATCGAGTTAACAAAAGCTATGAGCGTAGCTGTGAAAGCTAGAGAGCCTAAGGGGATGGAGCTCCTAAGAGCTCCGTATATAAGGGATTGGATTAAGCTGAGGGTGAGGACAGCTAGGACGTAGAGTACTAGAACAGCAATGATCCTGAGCTCTACTACCAGAGCCTCCCTAAGAGGGGGTTTACTAGGGGGCAACCCAGCGGACACCGTACACTCTGGAACCCTAGGAGTGTAGGTGTGCTCTAAGTTTAAAACACGAGTAGGTGGATTAACAGAAGGGGGGTAGGAGATGGAGTATGTGAAGGCTAGGGTGAAACTATGCAACCCTAGGGATGAATCTATGTGTGATGAGCTTGAGCTACTCGTTGATACAAGTTCAACCTATACGTGGATTAAACGTGGAAAGTTAGCCAAGCTGGGTGTTAAGAGTACGGGGAGGAGGTTGTTTAGAACAAATAATAGAATTATAGAGCGTGAGGTAGGCGAGGCTATAGTAGAATGCCTTGGTAGGAGGGCCACAACAATAGTGGTCTTCGCAGAAGAGGGGGATAACGAGGTTCTAGGACTACATGCCCTGGAAGGCTTAGGCCTCGAAGTAGACCCTGAAACCAGGGAGTTGAGGGAGAGCGCGTCGATACTAGCACTAACCACGTTCTAGATAGTCGAGAAACCGCCAGTCATGCTAGGCAACCTTAGCCCCCTCCCCCGCTCCCCTAGAATCTCCAGACCTGATACAAGAGCTCCTCACCCAGAGTAACCCCTCACAATATCACTTCAGCGAACACAATTAAACTTCGCCATCCTCCTGTGGAGCTCCAGGGGAAACCCCTAAGGGTAACCTTGAAGAAGACGTCACGGTACTCCAAGTGTAAAGGGTTGTAGTCAGGCTAGCTTTCCATATAAAAGCCTTCTAGGATATCCTGGATGCAGATGTACCCTTCGACGGGGCCCTCTAATGGTAGTTTAGAGTAACCTCTAGGCATTAGGAGCGCTCACCCCAGACTACACCCTGCATGTGGTGGGAGCTCCTAGATCGCGGGGTTGAGGCTAATTAGACCCCCGGCTAGCGTCCTGGAGCTCCTCGGGGCCGGTTACCAGGTAACCCTTACTACTTGTGGTGAGCGTGCTAAGCTGATTAGGTGCTTTGAGGCGGTGGGGTTACCTAGTGCTATTGGTTTGCCTGTTATGGTGCTCCTAGGGCTGGGTTCTACTCTGTGAACCTACAGGATCTGGTCTTTAGCTCTCTCTTTGACCTTAGGAGTAGGCTGGGTTTGAGCTTAGCTCGTTCCCAGGATTACCTTTGTTTCCACTAGAGCTCCTAGTGTTATCATCGTTATTGCTAGGAGTGCTAGGGCTATCTTAGCCCTGATGTCCCCCACCAGGGGGGTTGTGTATGCTGTGGTGTAGCCCGCTAGCTCTAGTACACCGTATATGTTGTAGACACCGTATGCCAGTGAGCTTAGTAGCGTTGAGGGGGTTACTTGTAGGTCTAGTCTCACCATGCTACCTGCTAGTAGTGCTAGGATTAGGATTGGTAGGATTGCTAGTGCCACCAGGGTCTTAAACCTCACTGTTAGCTCTGTTAACCTACAGTCAGGTGCTGAGGCCAGAGAGCACCTTGCCATGTGGGTTGACGCTATGACATTGAAGAGTGTGTGGGATGAGAGGGCTAGGATAGCGGCTGCGATAGAGTTTATAGAGGCTATGGAGGTTGCAGTCAACAACCAGGAGCCTGAAGCTATGGCGTCGAA
>JAPYWV010000082.1 GCA_028276165.1 Acidilobaceae archaeon | reverse complement strand
CAAGCCACTACTGCTTCAAAACCCTAACCCTCCCTCTTACCGTTAAAAACCTATCTATGTTGTGGATTGCGTTTACAAGCTCTACTCTGAAGGAAGCAGGGTTCCTTCCAGCCCTAGACTCTGCTATCTCACCAGCTCTCTTAAACACCAGTGAGGCCTCCCCTGAAGCTCTAAGGAAATCCCTGTTAACGGCCATGAAGGAGGCTACAAGGGAGCCCAGCATGCACCCGGTCCCCGTTGTGTATTTGAAGAGCTCCGATCCACCATCAACGGCTATAAGCCTTCTACCATCAGATATGTAGTCCACCCTCCCCGTGGCCATCGCGACAACATTATATTGAGTTGCTATCCTCTCAAGTGGCTCGAAAGCCTCCTCAGCTAGGGAGTCAACACCTTTAACCACTCCACTATAGCCCGCCAGCGATAACATTTCACCAGCATTACCTTTAACGACTGAGACGGAGCCTACTTCGAGTATATCCCTAGCAACCCTACTCCTAAACCTGGACGCACCAGCCCCCACAGGGTCTAGGAGTAGAGGTTTACCGTAGACACCAGCTATCCTAGCAAGCTTCAACATGGATTCAACCCAAAAGCTATCAAGGGTCCCAATGTTTATGTATATGGCGTCGGCCACCATAGCTATATCCTCTAACTCCTCCACAGCATGAGCCATTATAGGTGAAGCGCCAATAGCCAGAGTTACATTAGCGGAGTCCGTCATAACAACGAAGTTCATGATATGGTGGATTAAAGGCCTCCTCTCCCTTATCCTAACTAGATCTCCCAAGACATCCGCCTCCGATATCATATCATGTAGCCCCAGACCTCTGATAGTAAGAGGGGTTTTAAAGAAACCTAGAACCCGGTTATAAGATAATATTGTTTAACCAACCAGACGCTGAGGCATTTAAACCCTAAGCCATCTCCATGTTGACCCACTTAACCCAAACCGAGGAGGCTCTTGCTACACCTAACGCCTGGAGCCCCCATCTGGGGGTGTCTAAGGCGTCATAGCAACTTCTAGGAGTATTATGTTACATGCTCCACTTTCGTCATCCGGCGTGGCCTTAGTGAATGTTTATAAATTTAAAAAAACATATTGTATTAGACACGAGTGCTGGTACCCTTGGGTGGGACTCTGTGGGCTTGCTCAATGGGTACATGATGTTGGTTAGATATCATAGGCTGGATGAGGGGGTTGCGATGACCGTCTATGACTTGCTTTTAAAAGCCCGGTACTCTGTGGAATCCCCGTGTGCGGGGTTCATGCCTGTTAGTCCTCCAAGCCTTCCGTTACCAGACGATGTTGAGGCTGTTGGGAGGGCTAGAAGATACGCTAGGTTGGTTGAATCGTATCTGAGGATCTTAGAGAGGTGTTCTGAGCTCTACGAGAGTCTATCAAGACTGGGGTCTACGGCTTGGGATTCCTTCTACCTATACCACCTAGCTGATATCGCCTCCGACAGGTTCTCCGGAGCCCTAGCCATAGGGTTTAAACCTGAGGGGAGGGTTTTGGATGTAATAGCCCTTGATCTAAAGGAGGTGGAGCTATCCATCTACAACATGGTTTCCAGTGCTAGGTGGCTCCTAAACCCCCTCATGGCAGCCTACGAGCACTCCCCCGTTTACAAGGCCATAGTTGATATACTTAGAGGTGAGGGCTATAGTGTAGAGGTTACCCTAGGTAGGCTGGCCTCAACGGAAACCCCGAGGCTTAGCGATAGACTCCTTGAATGGATCGTAAGGGAGGGTTCAATACTACAGGTGATCCTAGGAGCTTTGATAAGGAGGAGAGCCACCATAAAAGCTCTTAGAGCTAAGACAAGCCCTGAAGTAGCGGGAGCTAGGGTAGCCAGGAAGCTTAAGAGGATCCTGAAGCTTAAAACCCCGGCTAGGATACTAGGGATAATAACGTCAGGGGAGCGGAGTGCAGCGAGGAACAGAATCCTATGTAGTATGGCTAGGGAGGCTGCGGACAGCTCAGGCCTATATCCATACCTCCTAGCGTACCTAAAACCACTAAACTACATAAAAACACTGTGGAGACCGCCCAAATGCCCTTACCCAGGCTTCAAGTGGCCTATCGAGCAACCGCTAAGAGAATACATCTCAAGTGGCACCTCTGAGGGTCAACCGTTAAAGGCTATGAGGCAGAATGTTAGACTAGCCTTAAGAGATGCGAGGATACCAGATGATGTGGTTGACAAGTACATAGCAGTAGTGACTAAAACAATAGACATGTTAAAGGCTGACTAACTAGAACTCAACCCTCCCCAGGTAGCCGAAGTACTCTTAAGCACGCTAATGAGTATAAAAGGACTGGAGGTCTTAATCTCACCCTAGGAGCTCTAGCATGGGTAAGAGTTTAAGGCAACAGAGGGCAGGTAAGGGTAGCCCTACGTTCAGAAGCCCTGGTCACATACATCCAGGCCCGGCAGCATACCCGCCTATCTCCAACGAGACGTACAGGGGTAAGATTGTAGAGTTAATCCACGACCCTGGTAGGTATGTTCCACTAGCCCGTGTTGTGACCGAGAAGGGTGAAGAGTTTCTAACGGTTGCAGCTGAGGGCGTCTACGTAGGTCAAATCATAGAGATTGGACCTCAAGCTAAACCCGAGGCTGGCAACATAACATTCCTAGGTAACGTCCCGGAGGGCACCATGGTTTTCAACATAGAGCTAAGACCCGGGGATGGAGGTAAGCTAGCTAGACAGGCTGGAAGCTACGCTGTAGTCGTTGGGAGGTCAGGGGATAGGGTTACAGTAACACTACCCAGCGGGAAGACGAAGGAGCTCCCAGCACAGTGTAGAGCAACAATAGGTATACCGGCTGGGGCTGGAAGGATAGAGAAACCACTACTAAAGGCTGGAAACGCATACCACAAGTGGAAGGTTAAAGCGAGGAAGTGGCCAAGGGTTAGAGGAGTGGCAATGATAGCTGCAAACCACCCATTCGGAGGAGGTAGGCATAAGAGGAGGAGTAAACCATCAACAGTTAGTAGGGGAGCCCCACCTGGAAGAAAGGTAGGCCACATAGCCGCTAGGAGAACTGGGAGGAAGAAGGGAGCAACGGCAAAGACGTGATCTACCTCCGGGCGGTTCATCAGGTACATGCTCCGATGCGTGCCCATAATCTCCTACGGCATTACATCCTTCAACTGCGGAAGCCCACCTGCCCTGTCTCGCTAGTGCAACTCGTCTAACTCCTAGGCCGCAGTCCGCACCACCTTTAAAGCCATTAGCTGTTTTAAGGTTTACCCTTAGTAGACCTTCTGCTAGGTGTTTGGTTTGAGTAGTAGCCTGGAGGTAGGCCCGGAGCCCCTATTGCTCTTCGGCAAGTGGGACTACGTAGGGGTTGAGGTGAGGGATCCTAGTCTTAAGAAGTACATTAGCCTGAAGCCCGTCATACTACCTCATACTGGTGGAAGGCATGAGAAGAGGAGGTTCGGTAAAGCAGAGGTCCCCATCGTCGAGAGGCTCATGAACAGGCTTATGAGGCCTGGGCGTAGCGGGGGTAAGAAGCATCTAGCATACAACATTGTTAAGACAGCGTTCGAGCTAATACACCTTGAGACCGGGGAGAACCCCCTACAGGTTCTTGTTAGAGCTATAGAGAATGCTGCTCCAAGGGAGGAGACCACCAGGATAATGTATGGTGGTATAACATACCACGTCTCCGTCGACGTATCACCTCAGAGGAGGGTTGATCTAGCCCTGAGGTTTATAACTGAGGGTGCTAGGAGGTGTGCATTCAACAACCCTAAGCCTATAGAGGAGTGTTTAGCTGAGGAGATCATAAGAGCTTCACGAGGGGATCCGCAGAGCTACGCTATAAGGCAGAAGGAGGAAATAGAGAGGATAGCTTTAAGCTCCAGGTAAATAGAGCTTTTAAATTCTGGAGTATATGGGCTAGAGTGGGTGGGAGGTGAAGGCGTGTGCCCGAGAAACCCCACTTGAACCTGGTAGTGATAGGGCATGTGGATCACGGTAAGAGCACGTTAGTAGGCCACCTACTCTACAGGCTAGGTTTCGTTGACGAGAAGAAGTTTAAGGAGATAGAGGAGCTGGCTAAGAGTAGGGGTAAGGAGGATAACAAGTTCGCCTGGATACTCGATAAGATGAAGGAGGAGAGGGAGAGGGGTATAACCATAGACCCTGCCTTCGTTAAGTTCGAGACCAAGAACTACTACTTCACTATAATCGACGCCCCAGGTCACAGGGATTTCGTTAAGAACATGATAACAGGAGCTAGCCAGGCTGATGCAGCCCTCCTCGTGGTATCGGCTAGGAAGGGTGAGTTTGAGGCTGGTATGAGCCCTGAAGGGCAGACGAGAGAGCACCTGCTACTCGCTAAGACGCTTGGAATAGAGCAGCTTATTGTAGCTGTTAACAAGATGGATGCCCCCGACGTAAACTGGGATGCAAAGAGGTATAATGAGATGGTCGCTGTCCTGAAGAAGTTCATGAAGAGCATAGGCTACAACCCGGACGTCGTTCCATTCATCCCTGTAAGTGCATGGCTTGGGGATAACCTTATAGAGAGAAGCCCCAACATGCCCTGGTACACGGGGCCCACTATCGTCGAGGCCCTAGATAAGCTTAAAGTCCCAACAAAGCCCATTGATAAGCCCCTTAGGATACCCATATCAGGAGTTTACTCGATACCAGGAGCTGGAACAGTCCCCGTTGGTAGGGTTGAAACAGGAGTCCTCAAGGTGGGAGATAAGGTTGTAATCATGCCCCCAGGTATTGTAGCTGAGGTTAGGAGCATACAGATGCACTACCAGGATCTACCTAAAGCCGAGCCAGGTGATAACATTGGGTTTGCCCTAAGAGGTGTATCCAAGGAGGAGGTTAAGAGAGGAGATGTGGTAGGGCACCCCGACAACCCACCTACGGTAGCCGAGGAGTTTACAGCAAGGCTCTTCGTGGTATGGCACCCAAGTGCTATAGCCCCAGGGTATACACCAGTAGTGCACGTTCACACGGCAAGCGTAAGCTCCAGGATGACCGAGATAGTAGCCAAGATAGACCCTAGGACGGGTAAGACGCTGGAGGAGAAACCACAATTCCTGAAAGCAGGAGAGGTCGCCATAGTGACGTTTAAGCCCATAAAGCCGCTGGTTATAGAGAAGTTCAGCGACTTCCCAGCACTAGGGAGGTTCGCTGTAAGGGATATGAATAGGACGATAGGGATAGGCATAGTAACAGACGTTAAACCAGCCAAGGTGGAGGTTAAAGTTAGGTAACACTATAGAGCATTAGAGGTGCTCTTAAAGACATGGTTTTTAAAATAAGGATATGGCTTTGGAGTACAAACGTTAAAAGCCTAGAGAGTGTAGTAGCACAGATAAAAGACATAGCGGAGAAAACAGGAGTTAAGATAAGAGGGCCCGTCCCACTACCAACGAAAAGACTAGAGGTACCAGTATTCAAGCTACCACACGGGGAGGGCTCAAAGTACTGGGAGCACTGGGAGCTAAGAATACACAAGAGGTTAATAGACATAGAGGCAGATGAAAGAGTACTAAGAAGGCTCGTGAGAATACAAGTACCACACGACGTCTACATAGAGATAAAACAGCTTACAAGATAACCTAAATCAAATTTAACCTCCAGGCACACCCTCCAACTAGGGATGCCGGGGTGCCCGAGCGGTCCAAGGGGACGGGCTGGAGACCCGTTGCCCCCCTGGGGCGCGCGGGTTCGAATCCCGCCCCCGGCGCCACACCCTCACCTCTATTTTACCTCCTAGACCACAACCGTTCATCCGGTGGTAGGCTGGGTTCATCTTTGTAGATGAGGCTTGATTGTTACTATCATAGCTGTGTTTTACAACCATCTCCTAGCATAGCATGCGTTTCCCCGCTAACGGTATTTGATGGTATCTCCAAATACCTGTATTTCCGTTAGCGGGGTTGGGCCTTGGTGTGGGTTCACTAGCTTCACCCACACCTCATGGGCCCCAGTCGAGCCCAACGCCATGGGGCTCCCATCTGAGGAGAGATACTTCAAGCCAATGTTTATAGCCCCTACAACATCCCTCTCAACAATCCTACCGTCTACGTACGCAATCCTCAAGACAACCTTTACAACCTTGAACCTACCACTAGCCCCCCTCACCGCAGTGCGGATCACCAGGGGGCTGTACCCATCAATCCTCTTCATTGAGAATGGATCCACACTAGAAGAACCCCTCTCTGATATCCTTACAACGTGTACTGGTCTATCCTCTAACAGTTTTATTAATGTAGCAATGCTCCACTGGTGTATTCTGTGTCTAAGCTTTCTACCCTTACCCTCAGACATCCTCCCCTTATCATCTCCACTAATATCTCCTACCACTACTACTGCGTTGTTCTCTCTTGCAAGCTCCTCTATGAATCTTGCAACCTTGTATAGTATATCCTTCTTTCTATCCCTTTCTCTGAGCTTTCTAAGCTTCTTCTTAACCTCTCTTGTCTTGGTAGACTTACCCTTTGATATCCTCTTTCTTCTAACAGCGTATGCTATGACGATTTTTCCAAGTCCTGTCTCGATCCTTATAACCTCTACTAGAACACCGTTCTTGAAAATGGCTATTGTTATGTTGTTCTCGTTACCGTCAACTGCTATAACGT
>JAPYWV010000090.1 GCA_028276165.1 Acidilobaceae archaeon | reverse complement strand
GAGAGCTCTAGCAACAGTAGCTCCGATCCTAAGCTGGGGCCCCATACCAGGCCCTAGGGCTACAGCTATAGCATCGACATCGCCAATCCTAACACCAGCTGTATCCAAAGCCTCTCTAACAACCTCACCAGCAACACTTGAGAAGAAGGCTGCAACCTCCCTAGGCAGGATACCACCCTCCCTCGGGGAGTAAACCCTCCTAGCATCCGATAGTATGTAGGGGGGCTTATCGGATACAATGGATACACCGAACGTGTGAGCCGTAGACTCAATACCCATTACCAGCATCCCACGACACCCACGTTAAACCAGGATGCCAGAACCTAGCCCTAAGGGGCCTTGGGCTGAGTTGTGGGGCTCCACCCTATCACTTCCTACCCTTGACTATAAACTCTGTGTAGCTACACTTACCACAATGCCATCTCTCAACGGGCTTGAGATGGTGGGCCATCACGCTACCACACCTAGGGCACCTCTTGTTCTTAAGCTTAACAGTACCAGTCTTAGGGTCTACTATGTAGAGTTTGTGCACGTATGTTTTAAGCTCCTTCTTACCCCCCTTGGACATTACACCAACCACCTATCAACATCATAGCAGGTGGGGTTTAAAAGCGGTTGGCTACTGTAGCTGTGGTCTAACACCACCATTCCTCTCGACTATATGTTTAGGCTCGAAGGCTAGAGCTCTCTCAACACTATCGTATACGTGGACCTCCGCTCTCGAAACCCCCATGCCATACTCTGTTTTAATAGACCTTACGTACACCCTTTCAACGTCAACACCGTAGGCTTTAGCCACGCTAAGCCTAACCTGTAGGCGTGATGGCGTAGGGTTCAGCATATGGTTTATCCTTAGCGTAATCTCCCTCCTACCAATAAGCCTATTGTACCTCTCTAACACAACCTCAGCCTTATAGCCGTTAACATCAATCAACCTACTAGATGTAACGCTCATAACCCGAACCCTTAACGGTTCTCCGGAGGTCTAGCATTTAAAAGCTTAAGGTTTGGGAGGCCCTGTGAGACGTGTCTAGAGCTCCATGAAGCCTCCACACCCTCACCGTTCACTATGTGGTTTAAGTTGTAGGATTCTCGTTTGAGCCATCCTAGCGTTTAGGGCTGAGTACCCCACAATACAGGCCCCCACACCTGGTATTCCGTAGACAACAGCCCACCCCTCCCTTAGGCAGGCTATGGCCGCTAGAGCTACCATATCCTCCTCTCCTACAACCTCTAAGGCTACCCTCAAGCCCCTCCCACCCACTATGTCGCATAGCACCCTGTAGGCCTCCAGTGATAGGGTGCCCCTCCTGTTGACAAGGGTTATCCTCTTAAAACCCGCTGTGTCAAGCCCCTCTACAGCCTCAACCCTCCTAGTCCTCCTATCGTAGACTAGCACTAGGCTCTCCACCACCCCCAGGAGCTCCAGGCAATACCTTGAAACCACATCGCCAACACAGATGAGCCCCTGAACGCCACTAACCCTGCCCTTCAAGCTACCAGCTACAACTGGGCCCCAGGGGTTAGCGTAATCCTCCCTCCTATGCTCTGGGAGCTCTAGGGATAGCATTTCACACCATAATCCTACCAGCAACCCTTATAGCCTTCCTTATGGGCTTCGAGAGCCCTACATGTGCTCCAACCCTGCTATTAGAGGGGTCTAGTATGACTATCATGCCCTCCCAGTCGTCAGTTAACCTTGGGGATCCACAGTTAGAGCAGACCTGCGCGTCCTTCGGGTTGAGTGTTCCACAATCACTACACGCCTTGAAGGGGGGTTTCTTGGATGGAGCCCTCCTAGCAGGCATGGGAGCTCCTACCTCTTAATCCACTCCTCCTTACCAAGGTAGGGTTGCCTCATGGTCATACCTATCCTTAACGCCTTGATATTACTTGTTGTAGGCTTGGATACCTGTGTTATCCTAGCTCTAACGATATCACCTACCTCTATAACCTTACCAGTCTCTGTATACTTAAACCCCCTCCTGTCGGGTAGCATTTCGAGATTCTCGTCCAGGATCTGGTTTCTGAAGACAAACCCGTCAACAGGGCCTAGGTCGACGAATAAACCCTGCTCCCTAACATCCCTTACAACCCCTCTAACAACCTCATGTAATACCGGTTCGAAGGCTAGCACCTTGTAGCGTGTTAGGAAGTAGACGTTAGGGTCACCTGGCATGGGTAGTAGGATGCCTTCACCCACAATGGTTGCCTCTAGGACTGCAACTATGACGCCTAGGTCTGGATCGTATATGCCCTCAAGCCTATCCCTTAGTATGTCTAAAACCACCATGTCGAGATCCTCCCCGCTATAAACCTTAGCCGGGGGGACTCCAACCCACTCTTCAACCTCGTACTCTACATACAACCTCGTGACACCACTAGAGCCAGCTAGCTAGTGGGTGGAGCTTGAAGCTTAAAAGGTTTCCATCATAGGGGGTGCCAGTCGACCTCAAGACCCCCCCGGGCCCTCCTATAATACATGGTTGGGACACCCAGCCCCCTCAAACGCCTCCTAAGACTCCTATCATTAGTGGCAACCACAACCCTACACGAACCCTTAAGGTTTAGAGCTAGAGCTACTATAGCGTCGTCAGCTCCACCTGGAACATCGTACACCACCATACCAGCCTCCCCTATTAGGCTTAGAGCCCTCCTAGCAACCCTAGCCTTCAAACCCCTACCCCCGGCTATCCTGGAGAGCTCCTCTAGGACACCACTTGGTACAACAAGCTTGTACCCGGCTGAAAGCACATCACCTATGGATGATAGTGGTATGAGCCCCATGGCTATGTCTAGCACAACACTGGTATCAAGGACGACGATTACGCTACCACAACCCCCCAGCCTATCAGCCTCCATCTACCCATAACCTTCCTACTAATGGCTATCCTAGACCCCTTCCATGAAACCACGGGTCTCGCTAGGTCTACGTCCATGACATCCTTCCTAACGCTCCTCACAGTAGCTAGTACCGTGGCCGGGCCTATGGATAGTAGGAGCTCCTCCCTAGGCTTCAAAGGCTCTACTCTAACCTCGCCACGAGCTCCAACAAGTGTTGGGAATAGGCCGTACTCCACAGTTAAACTCTTCACCTCTGGTGGTAGCTGGCCTGGTTTACCTACAATGCTTCCAACCATGCTATCAGCCTTGGTCATGGATGGGTCGAGGCTTGTGGAGATAGCTACGAGCCCTCCAGGTCTAGCCTCTTCAGCATCGATGTTACCATACTTGATCCCCTCAATCCTAGTTACTATAGGCTCGTACGCTATACTCCCATCCCTTCTCCTAACCTGTAGTCCAGGTCTAATCTCGATCTCATCCCCGATCCTAAACTTGCCCTGGATAACAGAGCCTCCCAGAACCCCTCCTACAAGCTTCTCCGGTAGCGTACCAGGCTTGTTTACATCAAAGCTTCTAAGCACGTACATTATAGGTGGTTTACTTAGATCCCTCTCAGGTGTCGGTATATACCTTTCTATGGCTGCTAATAGAGCGTCGACATTAACCCTCTTAAGAGCGCTCATGGGGATGACGGGGGCGCCCTCCGCTATGGTGCCTTTAAGGAACCTCTCTATCTCCCTATAGCTCTCCCTGGCCCTCTCGGGTGTAACCACGTCAACCTTATTCTGTACAACAACGATGTTCTTGACCCCCAGGATCTCTAGCGCTACTAGGTGCTCCCTGGTCTGAGGTTGGGGGCATGGCTCGTTAGCGGCTATAACAAGTATAGCTCCGTCCATGACGGCTGCGCCTGATAGCATTACGTTCATCAAGGTCTCGTGGCCTGGAGCGTCGACGAAGGATAGCCTCCTCACCAGCTTAGGCTTAACCCCCGGCTTGCACTCGCATATAGGTTCTGGCGTGTACATCTCCGGGTAATCGCATCCATCGCAAACCCATACCTCTCCATCAGCATACCCAAGCTTTATGGTCATAGCCCTTTTTATCTCCTCACTATGCCTCATAGTCCAGACTCCTGTTAGAGCCTGTACTAGGGTTGTCTTACCGTGATCTACGTGCCCTACAACCCCTATGTTGACCTCCGGGTACTTAACCTCCCCCAAACCCTAACCCTCATAGGCTATGACTACGTTTAGTTGAGCTAAACCAGTCTTCCTCCTCTCAGCCCTGGGGTCCGGTATCATTCGACCCCTAACACCCTTCCTCTGCCTCTCACCCTTCCTCCTCGGCCTGAAACCGGGTGGTCCTGAGAGTAGTAGCTCCCACCTACCAGTGCCCGGGACACCTGGGTGCATGGGGGTGCCGGTTGCATCAGAACCACCTGTTATCTTAAGCCTTAAACCCTTCAAGCCCACAAGACTCCCGTCTATGTAGTCGCCTATCTCGAGACCTGCAAGCCTGATAGCCACGTCATCGCCTACAGCTATCTGCCACGACTGGGCTCTAAAGGCTTCAGCCTCACCCTCAGTGGACCCTATAACCTCCAGTAGTAGGGCATCGCTAACGAGAACCTCACCCTCGGGGACATCATCGCTAACCTCTACCTTGAATGGCACCTTAACCTTCTTGCCCCCAACAATGAACCTTAAGGTCATAACGCCAACCTCCCCTAGCTTAAGCTTCTCAAATAAACCCCTGCTAACCCTCGCTATTGGAAGCTCCATCCTCTCCTGCTCCTTACTCTTCCTCATGGAGTCGCTGTACGGTATGCCCGGGACCCCCCTCACCTTGACCTTAACAGCTTCACCCTTAGCCTTCGGGTCCGATATAACGATCCTTAGGGGAGGCCTCTCCCTACTAGCCATCCAAGCACCCCCTACTACGCTCAACTAGAGGATTAAGCCTTATAAAACACCAACAGGGCCAAGGCCATCATAGATATTAAGCTCTAGACCCAGCTATACACATGACAGGGGTTACCCTTGTCTGGTGAGGTTAGGAGGCTTAGACAGCCTATAGTAGTGGTGTTAGGCCACGTTGACCACGGTAAGACCACCTTGCTCGATAAGATTAGGAAGACCGCCATAGCCGCTAGGGAGGCTGGGGGTATGACACAGCATATTGGAGCTAGCCTTGTCCCAGCAGACGTCATAGAGTCTATAGCCGAACCCCTCAAGAAAATAGTCCCAGTTAAGCTCATAATACCGGGGCTACTGTTCATAGACACTCCCGGCCACGAGCTATTCTCAAACCTTAGGAGGAGAGGTGGGAGTGTCGCTGATTTCGCAATACTCGTTATAGATATCATGGAGGGGCCTCAACCCCAGACTTATGAGGCTCTAGAGCTCCTAAGATCCAGGAGGACCCCCTTCGTAGTCGCAGCTAACAAGATAGATAGGATACCAGGCTGGAGGCCTAACCCGGATACACCCTTCATCTTCAGCTTCCAAAAGCAGGATGCTAGGGTGAGGGAGGAGCTTGAGAGGAGGGTTTACGATATCGTTGGGAAGCTTTACGAGGTTGGGATACCATCAGATCTATTCACGAGGATAAGGGATTTCACGAAGAAGGTCGCAATAGTACCTGTATCCGCTAGGACTGGTGAGGGGGTTGCAGAGCTCCTAGCAATACTAGCTGGTTTAACCCAACAGTACATGAGAGATAGGCTTAGGTACGCTGAGGGGCCCGCCAGGGGCGTGGTATTGGAGGTTAAGGAGCAACACGGCCTGGGGGCTGTCGTGGACGCCATCATATACGATGGGGTCATAAGGGTTGGTGACACCATAGTGTTAGCTGGTAAAAACGGGCCCATAGTGACTAGTGTTAAAGCACTACTAATGCCTAGACCCCTTGAAGAGATTAGAGCTAGGGAGGCTAAGTTCATGCTAGTAGAGGAGGTTACAGCAGCTGCAGGTGTTAGGATTGCAGCTCAGGGTTTAGAGGATGCCCTAGCAGGATCACCTTTATACGTTGTAGGTGATGGGGATAGTTCTAAGTACGTTGAGCTGGTGAAGGAGGAGGTTAGGAGTGTAATCATTAGGACTGAGAACGTGGGTGTTGTAGTTAAAGCTGATACCCTTGGAACCCTTGAGGCCATAGTAGAGGCTCTAAGGAGGAGGAATGTGCCGGTAAGGATAGCGGATGTAGGCCCTGTGAGTAGGAGCGATGTAGTGGATGCAGCTGTAACAGCTAGGATAGACAAGTACCTAGGCGTAATCCTAGCGTTCAACGTTAAAGTGCTACCCGAAGCTGAGGAGGAGGCTGCAGCCACGGGAGTGAAGATATTCCAGAACAACATCATATACAGGTTGATAGAGGATTACGAGGAGTGGGTTAAGAAGACTAAGGCCGAGGAGAGGGCTAAAGCCCTAGAAGCCCTCATAAGACCGGGCAAGGTCAGGATAATACCTGGCTACGTGTTCAGAAGAAGTGATCCAGCAATAGTGGGTGTCGAAGTGCTAGGAGGGGTTATAAAACCAGGGTACCCCGTCATG
>JAPYWV010000080.1 GCA_028276165.1 Acidilobaceae archaeon | reverse complement strand
ACGCTCATGAACGTAGCTAACCCGCTATACCAAGCTTTCGAGATGAGCCTCATACCCAGAAGGTTTAGGGGAAGAGGGGCATCCATACTAAGCCTCGCATGGCAGATCCCAGCAGGGCTAGGTAGGAGCGTTGGAGGAGTCCTAATGGATGTAAACGTAGACGCACCCATAGCCATTACAACAGGCTTATACACGCTAGCATTCATATTACTCATAGCGTTCTTCCCAAACTACGTACTCAAAGGTAACCCTACGAGGAATGAAACTCAGATTAACGTATTTCAGTAGATAAGATAACTAGACCTTCTCAGAACTCCTTGCTATCGGAGCTCTCAGTAGCATCCTACTCCCCGTGATGCGAGTAGAGCTCGATTACATTAAAAATATATACTAAAGCTTAAATAGGGGTCAACATTGAATCTATTGTTAAACCGACGTTAGGGTGGTGAGGGTGAGGGAACACCAATACCAATGGATAGAAACCAGGAAGATCCCCAACCTCAGGTGATCATAGGCAGTGGGCCTCCCCTGAGGGTAGCTGATCTCCCGAGCCCTCCCACCGGTTGGCTGGAGATCGCTAGGATCGTAGGTCCTAGCGTTATAGTCCTGGGGATGGGTATAGGGGCTGGAGAGTGGCTCCTAGCCCCTGCTGCCGCTGTTAAATACGGGACCTCCATACTGTGGATTGCAACTATAGCCATAATAATCCAAACACTAGCCTTCATTGAGGCCGTTAGGTACACTATGTACACGGGGGAGCCTCTAACAACTGGGATTATGAGGTTGAAGCCAGGCCCTCTATTCTGGGGCCCCCTGCTCTTACTAATGCTAGTTCTAAGCCTGGGATGGCCTGTGTGGGCTTTCGGGGCGGCAACAGCTATAGTGTCAGCGTACCTCGGAAGGCTTAGCGGCCCCGGTGATGCCGATATGGTTGTGGCTGTAGGGTTTATACTAGCTATGATCGTCATAGTAGTGCTAGCTTTTGGAGGCATAGTGGTGAGAGTTCTTGAGATCGCAGAGTGGATTATGATGTTCCTAGTCCTAGCGACCCTAGTGGTGCTAGTGGCAATCATAGTGCCCGCGGAGAGGCTTCTAGATATAGTGAGGGGTTTCGTTAGCTTTGGTAGCCTACCAAACGTTGACATCCTAGAGGCAGCAATACTACTAGGGGCTGTAGCTGGCTACGCTGGAGCAGGTTCCTTCGCTAACACCGTTCTATCAAGCTACTATAGGGATAAGGGGTTCGCTATGGGCAGGTACTCGGGGGCTATAACCACTATAGTGGGGGGTGCCAGTATAACACTATCATCTAGCGGAGCTGTATTCCCTGTCACAGAGGAGAACATTAGGAAGTGGAGGGGTTGGATGAAGGTTGCAATACTAGACATAGTCGGGATCTTCACCTTAGGCTCCTTCCTCGGGATACTACTCCCTGTAGCGTTAGCGGTAACACTGATACCACAGGGTACCGACATATCGGGTTGGGCTGCAGCAGCATACCAGGCCGGTGAGTTAAGAAAGCTTATGGGGTTCGCTGGCTGGGCCATAATCCTGGTACTAGGATTCTGGATCCTCTACAGTACGCAGATGGGCTTAATGGAACTTGTAGCTAGAACAGCTACAGACATACTATGGGCTATGAGCTCTAGGCTAAGAGAGCTAACTAGGGGTGATGTGAGGCTGATATACTACCCGATACTAGCATTCATGGTGCTATGGGTCACACTATCATTCATACTACTCTATAAGTTCAAGGTGAACCCCGTGCTAGCAGCAGCCCTAGTAGCCAACATGAGTAACATAGTATACCCTGTAACAGTACTAGCAAACCTATACCTAAACAATAGGTACCTACCGAAGGAGGTGAGACCATCACCGTTAATAACGGTAACGCTAGCCCTAGGGTGCATCTTCTGGTTAACCTTCTTTGTGCTCTTCCTAAGAAGCCTCATAGGATAGCATGAACACCACTAGAACCCCGCTCCTCACGATATTCTTTACCATTAACCCCCCACTCCTAAACCCTAGGTCTTAGAAGGGGGTGTGTGGTGGACCGGCCGGGATTTGAACCCGGGACCTCTCGGATGCCAACCGAGCGCTCTTCCAGGCTGAGCTACCGGCCCACCCTGTATAATGATATATTTTACGTCTAGGGTTTATAAGGCTAAGTTCTGCTATAGCACTAGAGCTTGTTAACATCCTTAAGATCCAGCCTCCAACAATAGCAATACTTCTAACGGTGGATGCCATTTTGAGAGCTTTATCTGCAACATCCTTAAGTCTAATAATCATACCCCTCTTGTAAGAGCCATCAGCTACTATGAGTGGAGTAGCGCCTAGATCGTTGATCCTCATAGCGAGGTTCTCAGTAGTTAAACACGGTGAAGACGACAGTGAAGGTAACACCTAGGCAGGCCGCTACCAGCATGGATATGGGGAGCTCCAGTATCATGGGTAGGCATATTACCGCCCTATCACCCCTCCTCAGCCCAAGGCTATCCCTTGACGTGTACGCAACCATATTAAGAGGTCGTAGCAGGTCGGCTTTCTAACTCCTCCCTCATTAGCAGGCTTACTCTCCCATATGTCAGGATACTTTATTCATCCTAGACCCCGTGTCCACACCCTAAACTATATGGCCACCTACATACTTGAAGTTGGCTGGATTGGGGCAACGTGTTTAGAGCCATACTAGATGTGGGTTGTTGAGGCTCAGGTTGTTGGTCGAGGCTGAGCTAATAGTGGGGCCTCTATCAGGGATCTTTGCTTAAGAACTTTAGCTTTAGGATCTGCAGCTTGGGGGTTTCCCCCTTGGAGTCCTTGAGGGTTACGGTTGTTCAGGTGGGCCGTCTTGGTGATGGTGGTTTAGACTCTGTTAAGGAGCTTGTGGTAAGGCTTGCTAGGGAGGCTGGTGTTGGGGATATAGTGCTTTTACCTGAGAACTGGCTGTCCGGGAGGCCTATCGATGTTAGTGCTTTCGAGAGGGTTGTTTTTGAGCTCTACGAGTTCCTCGGCTCCAGTGTTGCTGGTGGTCTTCAGTATGTTGTTGATGTTGATGGTGTTGTTAGGAGTGTTGGTTTAGCTGTTATAGACGGCTCTCTTGTCAGGGTCTGTGAGAAGTTGCATCCTTCGAAGGCTACAGGTGAGAGGGGTAGGGTTGAGCCTGGTAAGCTTGTTGGGCCATTCACTGTTAAGGGCTGGGTTGTGGGTTGTGTTGCATGTGTAGACATCTTCTACCCTGAGGTTTCAAGAGCTCTTGTAGCTCGTGGAGCCCAGGTTATATACAATCCAGCTAGTATACCTGATAACCGTGTTGAGCTATGGAGGTCTGCTGTTAGGGTCAGGGGTGTGGAGAACGTAGTCTACTCTATAGGTGTTAACGCTACCGGTAACGTGTACCCCGATGGCAGGGTTACCACTGGTGGTAGTATCGCGTACACCCCCTGGGGTAAAACAATACTATCGCTACACGACCAGCCTTCAGCCTCGACGGTGGAGCTCGACGTGGAAAGACTTAGAGAGGCTATGGAGAGGTGGGCTTTTAGGGAGGATTTCGAGAGGTATTACAGGAGGTTCTATGTGGAATTTCAATTACCTGGAGGGTATTTAAGCTAGAGCAATGTAACAACACAATATAAGCTTATTAACCCCGGGTGACAGTATATAACTTGTCCGTGACTGGAAGATGAGCGGGCCTGGTTTAGTTCAGATACACTATACGGATCTAGTAGGCTTTCTTAGGGGAGTTGAGGTACCCTACGAGTCCCTTGAGAAGACCAGATTCCCGGGAGCCCTGGATGGTAGTAGTGTCTACGGCTTCCTCGGAGTTGAGAGGAGCGATCTACTCCTAGAGCCCGTCATGGAGACGCTTAAGCGGGTACCGTGGAGGGAGGGCTTATGGAGGGTTATAGGTAGGATCTATACACCAGAGGGTTCGAGGTTCACAAGGGATCCGAGGTTTATAGCTGAAACCCTGGTAAGCTACCTAGCTGAGCTAGGCTTCACAGCTGTTACAGGAGCTGAGCTCGAGTTCTTCCTATTCAAATCCATCAAGGTTAGAGCTTCCAACCCACACTTAGGGTTAGGTTACAAGCTTAAATCTTTAGAGCATTCAGAGTACTCAGGGGGCTACTTTAACCCTGTTAAGAAGGCGTACCACACAGTTGAACCCGTGGATACGCTACTTAGCTTTAGGCTGGAGTTCTCGAAAGCTCTCTCAGCTCTAGGCTATGGAAGTGATGTTTTCCACCATGAGGTTGCAACATCTCAGATGGAAGCATCTCTCAGAGCGGGTAGCCCTGTGTACCTTGGAGATGAGATTGTAACCGCTAAGTGGGTTGCAAGGAATATAGCTAGATCCCACGGCCTCATAGCCGTCTTTATGCCCAAACCCGTTTTCGGTGATAACGGTAGCGGTCTACACCTACACGTGAGCCTCTGGGATAGGGATGCTAAGATCAACCTTTTCGCTAGCGACGGTGCTGGTTTAAGCGAGATAGCTAGAAGCTTCATAGCCGGCATACTAGAGCATGCTAGGAGCCTCTCAGCAATAGTTGCCCCAACAACTAACAGTTATAAGAGGCTGGTTCCAGGCTATGAGGCCCCTGTCTACTGCGTGTGGGGTTACTATAACAGGAGTGCCATAATAAGGATACCTGCAACCACTGATCCTAGAAGGTTTAGGGTCGAGTTCAGAGCCCCCGACCCCACAGCAAACCCGTACCTAGCTGTAGCAGCGACCATAATGGCTGGGCTTGATGGTGTGAAGAGGAAGCTCGATCCAGGAGATCCGTTTGAAGGTAATGCCTACAAGCTATCAAGGGAGGATCTAAGGAGGCTTGGTATCAAAACTCTGCCCTCAAGCCTGGATGAGGCTCTAGACGAGCTTGAAAGCGACATGGAGTACCTTAAACCTGTCTTCCCAAAGGATCTCCTTGAAACCTACATAGAGTTGAAGAGGGCTGAGTCTAGGGAGGTCAACATGAGACCGCACCCCTACGAGTTCTACATGTACCTAGGCCTATGAGGTTAGAGCGATGGCTAGGAGGGTTACCTTAGAAGATCTGGTTGACATAGACTACAGGTGGGTTGAAGGCTACCTGGGCAGGTTTGTGGAGGAGGAGCTTAGAGGTTCTGGTAGGCGGGGCTACGTTATAGGTTTAAGTGGGGGGCTTGACTCGTCAACAACACTAGCCCTAGCTGTTAGGAGTGTCGGGGAGGAGAGGGTTCTAGCACTCGTAATGCCCGATCCCGAGGTTACTCCTCAAACCGACGTCGAAGACGCTATTAGCCTAGCTAAGACGCTTAACGTTAGATACCATGTTATTAACATAGCGCCCATACTCGACGCGTACAGGGGAGCCCTACCCATATACGAGTCTGAGGAGAAGGACATGGTACCCCTAGGTAACCTTAGGGCTAGGATTAGGATGTCAATCCTCTACTATTACGCCAACAAGCTAGACTACCTAGTCTTAGGTACTAGTGATAGGAGCGAGCTACTAATAGGGTACTATACCAAGTACGGTGACGGTGGTGTTGATATAGCACCGCTAGCCGTACTCTACAAGAGCCAGGTTAGAAGGCTAGCACTACACCTAGGGCTCCCGGAGAGGATTGCCTTCAAGCCAAGCGCCCCCAGGCTATGGAGAGGCCATGAGGCTGAGAGGGAGCTCGGGGTAAGCTACGAGCACATAGACCTTGTGTTGTACTCGAAATTCGATCTAAGATACCCGGATGAAGAGATACCGGAGGCCACAGGGGTTTCTGAGGCTGTGGTTAGGAGGGTTCTCGAAATGTATCGGAGGAGCGAGCATAAGAGGATTGGGGTTAAAACACCCGACGTGAGACCAGTAGTAGAGCTAACCGTGAGGGGAAGGTCAACCCGACCCCCTACGTGAACCCTCCCCTCCCAGCCTTGATAGTATCGCTATAGAGGTTATGGCTGAGAGCAGTGCTATCGCGAGGGCTTCTAGCGATCTAGGGCCTAGGAGTGCTACAACTATATTGCCTATAGTCCAGCCTGCACCCATAGCTATGAACAGTATTGAGTAGGCTAGGCTCCTGAACTCCTCTTTAACGATTAGGGGTACCGTTGCCTTCGGTAGGACTTCTAGAGCTCCCATAGTTACACCCCATAGTATTGCGAATAGGAGCGGATCTACCAGCCCTACGAATGCCATCGTTGATGTGAATGTTAGGATTGGTACTAGCACTGTAACCCTTAGACCCCACCTATCGAGGGCTAAGCCTAATGGTATAGCTGCTAGCCCGTCAACAGCCATGGCTACAGCGTATAGGAGGGCAACATCGCGGATGCCTAGCTGTGATAGTATGTAGGACGCCTGGCCCCAGTGTAGGTAGCACACCATAGCAAGGCCCGTTGCCAAGGTGAAGGCATGGAACTCCCAGGGTAGCCCCCTCAAGGCCCCCACTTCTGGTTTAGCAGCTGACCTAAGGTTGGGGTATGCTAGTGAGGCTAGGAGTAGCAGGGCTATGGATATAGCGGCTGGTATAGCTAGCACCAGGAATGCGAGCTTGTAGGATCCAGTGTCTCCTACAACGTAGGCTACGGCCAGGGGGCCGGCTACACCCCCAACCTGGTCTAGGAGCTCGTGTAACGCGAAGGCCTTACCGCTACCCACCCCCCTCGAAACCTCAGCTAGTATGGTATCCCTAATGGGGACCCTGAAGCCTTTACCAACCCTCTCCACGAGGTAGAGTGTGAAGGCTAGCTCCCAGCTTCCAGCTAGAGCTAGTAGAGGTACTGCTACGAGGTTTACCATGTAGCCTAGTATCAGGAGGGCCCAGTAGGCTTTACTAGATGCGAGTTTGAAGGCCA
>JAPYWV010000079.1 GCA_028276165.1 Acidilobaceae archaeon | reverse complement strand
TCCTAGCCTTGTTAACGCTGTTAAGCTCTACTCTGGAGTGCTAAGCCTCGATGAGGGTTCAAGGCTAACATACCTAAACCCTCCCCCCGAGCTCTGGAAGCCCTATAGGTTTGAGGGTCTGGCTAGGCTGCTGGAGGAGGTAGCCCTAGACCCTAGATCCATGTATGAGGGTGAGATAGCGGAGGCCGTAGCAGGCTATGTGAGGAGTAGGGGTGGGCTGCTGGAGGTTAACGATATGAAATCCTATAGGCCTGAATGGGTTGAGCCGTTGAAGGCACAATACAGGGGCTGGACCCTCTACGAGATACCACCGAACAGCCAGGGTGTTACAACACTACATATATTGAAGCTCCTTGAGGAGAGGGGGGTTGTCGGGGGCCCACGTGACATAGGTAGGTTTAAGAGCATAGCCGAGATAGCAATACCATGCTATAGGTGGAGGGATTTAAACCTAGGGGATCCAAGGTACATGAGGGTTAGCTTCGAGGAGCTCCTAAGCCCCAGGGTTCTAGGTGAGATAAAGAGCGTGAACCCCACCCCTCCCAGGGGTGGGGGTTTGGGCTTGTACGGTGATACGACGTTCTACGCTGTAGCTGATAGAGATGGGATGGTGGTAGCTGGGATTCAAAGCCTCTTCCACCCCTTCGGCTCAGCTGTGACAGAGCCTAGGTTCCAGGTAACACTTAACAATAGGGCTACGGGCTTCACAACGGAGAGGGGGTTGCCTAACACCCTAGGGCCTTCGAAGAAGCCCCTACACACGCTATCAGCTCTGGTGATGGTGGATGAGAGGAGTGGTAGGGTGGTAGCTGTAGGAGCATCTGGAGGCCACTATAGGCCCCAGTTACACGCTATCTTCGCAACAAACATAGTGGACTACTCGATGGACCTAGAGGAGGCTGTAAACAGCCCTAGGGCTGCATTGGATTGGGGTAGCGGGAGGGTGGTTGCTGAAAGGGGGGTGGAGGGCTTGGTTGGAGAGCATCTAGTGGAGAGACTGGGGGTTGCTAACGCTGTAGAGGTGTGGGGTAGGGTTAGGGGGGCTGCGACGGATCTAAGAGGTGATGGGATACCAATAGCGCTACCTTGAAGCTGGGTAACACTAGCCTACACCACCTCTGAGCCCACGCTACTCTACAACCCTAGAGGGTGCGCTTGGTCGAGCTTAGCCTGCTTAAGTTGATAGCTGATTTCGATTGTATTGGTGAGGAGGAGCTCCTCCTAATGGCTAGGGTTTTCTCTGATAGGTATGGTCTGGATGGGTTGGATGACGGGGCTATAAGGGGGGTTCTAGAGCTCCTGAAGGCTAAGGGTTTGGTTGTGTTTGAGGGTGGATGCTATAAGCTGACCTTGGAGGGTGAAAGGGTTCTCGATGGTGTTGTAGTCGGGCTATCTAGGGGTGGTTGAGCTCCAGTGTACTATATCCTCCTGTACACAGACCACGCTATATCCTCCACTAGAGCTCTCAAGCTCACAAGCTTAACTGTAGGATTCACAAGCCCCCTCCTAAGAGCTTCTAGGACGTCCTCCGGCTTCTCGGTCTTAGAGTACACTATTGATGGTGTCTCCCCCACGGCTGATGGTACGTGTGCATCGCTACCCGAGAAGGCGGGCTTCCCATACCTCCTAGCGTAGATTATAGCTGGTATGTTGAATACCGGTATGCTCTTACCATTCCACACCTCGATAGCATCGAATAAACCCCCGTCCCTGAGGAGTCTAAACCCAACGCTCGGCATGAATGGGTGGAATGGATGGGGGGCTGCTATGATGCAGTTAAACTCTACAGCTTCATCCCTCAACTCCCACACGTCAACTGGGAGAGGCTCCCTCATAGGCTCAAGACAGTAGACTAGAACATCACCCCACGTTGTTGAAACCTCAGCACCGTGGATAACCGTTACATCTAAACCCAGGGCTCTCGAAGCCCTCCAAGCTAGAGTAGACCCCCTGAATGTATCATGGTCTGTGACGGATAGGATCCTCACACCCCTACTAGAGGCAACCCTAACCAGGAGCTCTGGGCTGGCAGCCCCATCACTAACATAGCTATGACAGTGTGTTTCAAACACAAAACCATCCCCAGCATTCAAACCCCTAACCCCAACGATATTGGCTAGCGGGAGCTTAAAGATGCTCGGGTGGATCTAGAGCTCATGGAGGGTTTAAATTACCTCCAACACACTATAGGACTCCGGGGGTGTGTGGGTTAAGGACGTTATGCTGGCTTAGGGGTGATCCCGAGGGTATAAGGGTTGTTAGAGCTCTCAAGGACTTACTGGAGGCCCAGGATGTAACCATAGTGCTCCCGGAGCCCGGCTCCCGTGTTGAATGTGATGTCGCGGTTCTAGGTGTTGAGGGTAGGGTTTTGAGTTTAACTGTTAGAGCTCAAGCGATAGTGGATGATGTGGATGCGTGGAGAGCCCTGTTCAAAGCTCTATCACACCCAGGGGGCTTCAGGAGCCTAAGGGTGGGATTAGACCCCGGGGTTACCTGTAGTATTGCAGCGTACGCAGACAACATACTAGTGTGGGTTGAGAAGCTGGACTGCAGAAGTGCTGGTAGGAGGATCAAGTGGCTCGTAGAGGTCGTGGAGCCCAGAAGGTACAATGTCAACGTAGGCTCAGGACCGGGTCTTGAGAGGCTCCTCGAAAACCTGGTAGAGGAGGGGGTGGAGTTCAACATAGTACCGGAGGAGAGGACGACAACGAAACCAGTACTATCGAAGCTGAGGGAGCATGTGAAAGACGAGGACATACTAGCTGCGATGACCATAGCGTTAACACACTAAACCTTAAAAAGCCCAAATGATATACCTAGGTTAACTGGAGCGGGGGTGCCCGAGCCTGGTCAAAGGGGTCGGGCTTAGGACCCGATGGCGTAGGCCTGCGTGGGTTCAAATCCCACCCCCCGCACCACGCCATAATCCTCGATAAACAGACCCCGAGAGTCTACAACGGCTATCCAGAACCCTAAGGTAACCTCTAGGAGCTCCCATAAATCTCATAGATCTCCCGGCAGCAAGTGGACTAGTAAGCGCTAACGATAACAATCAAAACCCCTAGGTCAGGGGGTTACCTTAAACTCGTGTGGGAGCTCTGGTAAACTAGGGGGTTACTTAAAGTGATGCCTGTTGCGGGAGCTCTAAGCTTTGAGAGTTCACCTTTGCTCTAAGTAACCCCCGTCATGGGACGTTAATGTCTAAGAGTATCTTGCCTGAGGTCTCTGACGATCTAAAGTCTATAGGGGCTTTGAGTGGGTTATAGAACGACCGTGTAATCGGTGAGAGCTCCGGGTTAACGGGTTTGTGGTGTGCTCTCATGTAATTAACCCTTTATCTTGCTGGCTGTGTGGAGGGTGGGGTGGATAAGGTTTAAGTGTAACCTCTTATTTGGGGGTTTGGTTTGAGGGTTTGTATTGTTGGTCTTGGTGCTATTGGTGGCCTTATTGGCTTGTTTGTTGCTCGTGGTGTTGGTGAGCCTGTTACTGTTTTCGTTAGGAGGGCTTCTCAGGCTGATCTAGTCTCCAGGGAGGGTTTCCATGTTAGGGGTTTGGTTGAGGGCTTCTACAGGGTTGAGGCTTACACCACTCTTAGGCCTGAGCTCTGCGACTACATTGTTGTCTCAACCAAGGCTTTCGACGCTGTTAGCGTTGTTGAGGCTCTTAGGGGTTATGGTGGTGTTATCCTAGTCGTCTCCAACGGTTTTGGTGCTGTTGAGAGGGCTCTAGCACTTGGTCTTAGGGTTGTTGCTGGTGTTGTTGACTACGGTGTTGTAAGGCTATCTGATAACACTGTCGAGGTTAGGGGTTTAGGCTCCATAACCCTAGGCCCTCCTAGGGGTTCTCCTGTAGACGTGAAACCCCTAGCCGGCATCCTGGAGGCTGGTGGTTGTAGTGTTAGGGTTGTGGATGACATAGAGCCGTGGAGGTGGCTTAAGGCAGCTGTAAACGCAACCATAAACCCCATAACGGCTTTAACGAGGATGCCTAACGGTGTTGTTTTAAACGAGGCTCTGAGACCCCTAGTTGAAGGTGTTGTAAGGGAGGTTGAGGGTGTAGCTTTAAGACTTGGTGTTAGGATGCCCCTAGACCCCCTAGGCTACGTTCTCGATGTTGCTTGGAGGACTAGGCTTAACAGGTCATCTATGCTCGTCGACGTGGAGAACTGTAGGAGGACTGAGGTTGAGGAGATAAACGGTTACATTGTGAGGGTTGCGGGGAGCCTGGGGCTCGAAGCCCCATATACGAGAGCCCTATACCACCTTGTTAAAGCTATCGAGAGCTCCTGTCTAGACAGGGGTGGGTTGCTTGGATAAGGTTACAGTTAGGGATATCGTTAGGATGAAGGGTAGCAGTAGGATAGTCATGGTTACAGCCTACGACTACCCTACGGCCAAGATCGTTGACAGTGCTGGTGTAGACATGATCCTCGTAGGGGATAGCCTTGCAATGGTAGTCCTAGGCTACCCTACAACACACGGGGTTACCCTAAGGGATATGATTAGGCATACCATGGCGGTGGCTAGAGCTAAGCCTAGAGCCCTAGTTGTCGGTGACATGCCATTCGGTAGCTATGAGACAAGCAACTCTAGGGCCGTTAGGTCAGCCATAGCCTTCGTGAGAGCTGGAGCTGAGGCAGTGAAACTCGAGGGTGGTAGCGAGTACGCTGATAGGGTTAAGGCTATAGTGAGAGCAGGCATACCAGTTATGGGCCACATAGGCTTAACACCACAAAGGCACCTCAGGTATGGAGGTTACAGGCCTAGGGGTAGGAGGCTTGAGGAGGTAAGACAGCTGCTATTAGATGCGGAGGCCCTACAGGAGGCGGGGGCCTTCTCGATAGTCATAGAGTTCACTGCAGCCGAGGTGGCAGAACTCATAACAAGAAGGCTCCAGATACCAACAATATGCATTGGGAGCGGGCCCCACTGCGACGGCCAGGTCCTAGTACTACACGACATACTAGGGTTGAGCGATCACATACCACCATTCGCTAAGAAGTACGTTGATCTAAAACAGGTTATAGCACAAGCTGTCTCAAGCTATGTTAGGGAGGTGAGGGAAGGGCTATTCCCGGGGCCTGAACACACGGTTGTTAGGCTTAAGGAGCCCTTGGATCTAGAATCTCTACTAAAGGAGCTTGAGGGGGGAGCTCCAGCTAAACAGTGTTAACCCCAGCCTCCCCTCGATGGGGTTACCTAAGCTCTATGTGCTAGGCCTACCAGGTCTCTAACACTCTGTATACCCTCAACCCACAGGTACTTCTCGATACCCCTCACTATTTCCGTTATTATGAGCTCCCCCTTCTCCAGTAGCATCGCCCCCACTTGTACGGCCTTAGCCCCGGCTAGTATTAGCTCCACAGCTGTCTCCCAATCCCTAACCCCTCCCACCCCTATTATGTCCGCTCTCGTCTCCCTGTAGACATCGTATACAGCTCTAACAGCTATCGGGTGTATTGCAGGCCCCGATAGGCCTCCCACCTTGTTGCTTAGCACAGGCTTCTTCGTGTAAACATCTATCTTCATAGCCTTAACGGAGTTTATCAACGTTATAGCCTTAGCCCCCGCCTCCAGTGCTTTAACAGCTGACTCCACAAGCCTATCGCTTAGACCTAGCTTCGCTATAACCGGTACCTTGAGGGACCCTGCTACGCTCCTCACAGTCTCGTAGACCATGCTGGGATCCTGTCCTAGCTCTATACCCCCTCCCCTGAAGTGCGGGCAGCTTAGGTTCAATTCTATAGCGTCAGCACCTCCATCCTCTAGTAGTGCTGACACCTCCCGGAACTCCTCTACAGTTGAGCCAGCAGCACTAGCTATAACCGGGGCCCCCCCAAGGCTATCCTTTATGACCCTTACAAGCCTTGAAGCCTCCCTAGCACCTGGGTTCGCTAAGCCTACAGCGTTAACGAAGCCACCGAAAACCCTAACCATCCTAGGCCAATCGTAACCCCTCCTAGGCTCCCTGGTTGTAGACTTTAGGACTACAGCTCCAGCACCAGCATCTATAAGCCTCCTAGCCTGCACCGGATCCCATTCTAGGACACCACTAGCGTTCATAACAGGGCTCTTTAAACTCAAACCTGCAACCTCAACCTCCAACCTCAAAGAGGTTCACCCCAAACCCCCTACCAGTCAAAGGCTCCCCCTTAAGGTATGCAATCTCACCCCTTATAACGGATGCTAGACACCTAAGCCTCGGAGCTCCAAGGTAGGGTGATACCCTAGCCTTGGAGTGTATGCATCCAGGCGAGTTCTCAACCTCAAGACCTAGTATAGTGTAGGTGTTCCTGGAGCTCATGGGGGGGAGGCCTAGTATCCTAGAGGGGTTTATGGAGGTTAACTCTGTGAACAAGCCTAGGAGGCCTAGGGATTCGAAGATCCTAGCTAGGACTCCAACCCAATCCTCCAAGCCTGGGAAGCCTGGAGAGCACTGTGATGGGTGGAGCCAGAGCTTCTCATAGCTAGCGTGTGGAGCGTGATCACTAGCAATAGCGTCAACGTAGCCCTCCAGTAGTAGCCTCCATAGGAGGCTCCTCTCGATTAAACCTCTAAGCGGTGGGTTCACCTTAGACTCACACCACCTCGACGCTAGGTACCTGAAGTTACCCTCGTCGAAGAGGAGGTGGTGTGGTGTAACATCAACGGTGAAACCATAACCCTTAGCCTTTAACACCGTTGAGGGGCACGATGCATGGGTTATGTGAACCCTGGGCTTAAAACCACACCTAGCCATAAGCCTCTTAACCTCCTCTACGGCAGCCGTCTCAACAACACAACCCCTATAGACACCCCTATCGAAGCCGAAGTCTACGGGTAGCATTTCGGGGTGCTCAGCGTGCACTATAAGTATCCTACCCTTAGCCTCTAGAACCTCCAGAACC
>JAPYWV010000012.1 GCA_028276165.1 Acidilobaceae archaeon | reverse complement strand
TGGGCTTGTATCTCTAAGCCCTAGGGTATCCTGGGTAGGCGAGTTCCCCGGAGTGTTCACGGGGGGCATACCGATCGGCCAGATATCAGGTGAGTTCATAAGGGATGTTTACGAGTACTTCAGGGTAGGGGATGTGGTGCTAGCAAGGGTTCTAAACTCTACAAGCCCCTACCAGTTGACCACGAAGCCCCCACAGTACGGTGTAATACACGCTCTATGCTCTAACTGCCTTACACCACTAGAGCCTACAAGCCAGAGGAGCATGAGGTGCCCTAGGTGTGGTAACGTGGAGGCCAGGAAGGTCTCAATACTAGCTTCATCCAAGATACTACAGGTTAACATTAGAAGGCTCCTGGCGGTCAAGAGGTGGTAGGCTTGTATAAAACAGTAGTTAGAATTTACAAGATACCACCACAGGTTAGAGGGGATCTACAATCGTTCCTAGAAGCGCTCACGAGGAGGATTAAGACACCCGTAGCCTCCATAACGGTGAAAGGTGATACCATAAGGATTGAGATGTCCGGGCCCAGAGACCAGGTCTTTAAAAGCCTAGCAGCTCTAAGAGCCTTCTTCGGAGAATACAAGGTAGATGTGGGGAAGAGGGTTTGGGTCTTCACCTTCGACAAGATAGAGAGTATAGCTGGCATCGGCATACCAGTAGACACCCTTGAGGAGCTCTTAAGGCTAAGAGGGTACCCTGCTAGAAGGAGGACTAAGAAATCGAAATCAGTAGAGACAACAGCACCGAGAGAGGTGGTCCTAGAGGAGATCAAGAGGCTTGCAGAAGCGTACAGTAAGGTGAGAGGGGAGAGGATGTCAGAGGGTGCCATGAAGATGGTCGTTGTAGCAGCAGCATACCTAGGAGTGGACCCCCAGAGTGTTATAAGGAAGGCTCTAGAGATAGGGGTTGTAGTAAGGGAGTCTGATGGGAAGCTTAGGGTGGACTATGCGTGGAGGGGGGCTTTAAGGGAGGTTATAAGAGCTTATAGAGCTAGCACGTAGCCACCCCTGGATCCTATCATCAGATACGTTTAAAACCATAGTTAGACTAGTTACCCCTGAGGTTGGAAGTGGGTTGGATAGAGATTTAGACGAGATGCTAGAAGAGCTTGTTAAAGGTAGTAGTAGGGTGCTCCTATCCGAGGATCCTGAGGAGCCCTTCATACTCGTAGATAGGGGTTCTGAGGGTCTAGCCTTCATAGCCCCTTCTCCAGATGAGCAACTTAGAGTGATCAACGTGAGTTTAAGCATGATAGCGAGCTTGGAGCTCTTACTCCAGGATTCTCTAGGGGGCTATGTGAGCAGAGATGCCATACTAACTGTTGGATGTGGCGACGATGAGTACTTCTACGCACACTCCTGGGATGTTAGGAGGAGGGGTGGGAGGCTGTACTATGGGTATGAGAAGGCCCACTACCTCCTACTGATAGCGAGGATCTACTGGTGTCTTGAGAACTGGGACTACACAAGCCTCATACTAAGGAGTTTTACTGGGAGACGTGATAGGAGAACCGGGCTCCCCATGAAGCAGATTAGAGGCTTCCTACTCAGGAGGCGGGGGGAGGAGCTTAGGTTGGAGAAGATCCCATTAGACGACCTCATATGGGCTAACACCACTGACCCCGAGACTGGGGAGAGGATACCTCCTGAGCCCTCTGTAGAGTACTGCTACGAGCAGGAATGCATTCCATCCGATGACCTAAAGTGAAACCTCCACAACTCCTAATACTTTCAACTGTAAACCGGGGGGTTAACTTGGATTTAAGGTGCATACAGGAGGCGATGAGGAAAGCCTACTACGAGAGGGATAGCAGGAGAGGCTTACACGCTACATTCACATGGCTCGTTGAGGAGGTAGGAGAGCTAGCGGAAGCAATACTAGAAGGTGACAGGGGGAGGGTGGAGGAGGAGCTAGCGGATGTAATAGCATGGACCCTGAGCATAGCAAACCTAGTGGGGGTGGACGTGGAGGAGGCAATGATGAGAAAGTATGGTAGAGACCTTGAGAGAACAGGATGCCACAACCCCACAAACACACATTTAAACCCCAACTGTATACATGAGTAAACGGAGATAGAAATGGCAGCCAGGAGGAGGAGGCAAGCCGGGCCAATGAGCGCAGCAGGCCTCATATCATTCTACGAAGAACTAGAGGGGAGGATAAAGCTAAGCCCAGCAACAGTACTAGCAATAGCAGTAGCCTTCTCCCTCCTAGTGATAATGGCACACATACTATTCCCATGACCCCACATCCCCAAAGACCTAGCCTCATGCTAAGCCTACCCGAGCAGTCTCCGCTCAGAAGCACATACACAACCCTTCCAGCACCCCCCATCCCTTAGGGCACTACCTTTACCAGAACCGGGGCCTCTAGCCCAACGGGTTCCTCGAAGGCCCCTCCCCACACTGGCTCCTTTCAACCTCATATCATCGCTAACCGAGCCATAGATTCCCCCACTCCCACCTTGAAAGGCGTGGCTCTCAGCTAATACCACTTGTAAACAGGCAACCCAGGGAAACCCGGCATCAGTAATCATAATTCAAAAACACCATAATAGGAGTTCTACAAGGAAACGTGACAAGACTTGTGGTGAAACCCGACTACAACTATAGGGGGTTACCTCTAAGCCACCTCCACACCATGCATTACAAAGGTGACATGCGCCATCTAGGGTTCGACAGGCTAACATCATGTTAAACCCCCCGGTTTACAGAAGTCTTTTACAAAAACAGTGACACAACCTTGGAATACTACTAAGCTGAGGATATAGAACCGGCTATCCTGAATAGCTTCCCGGCATTCTCTACTGCTACCATCAGTCAACACACTTCTATAGCTACCCCGCCCCTTCACGAGGATACAATAGCCTGATATCCCTCTATAGGCTCCACTACCTGGAACACGTTCCCAGACCCCTCTGTTTCCTATGGAGCCTTCTAGATAACTATGTCACCATACATACTCCATTTAGGATCTGTGTTGTGTTGAACTTTATCACTAATAGTGTTTGTATAATTTATTTCTTCGTCTTTCTCGGATGATAATCGATATTCTGATACCCTATTTGTTTTTACTCTGCATTTGAACATGGGGGGTCTGGGTTTCCTTCTCGGGGTTGGTGTTGTTTCCTTAAACTCCTTCTTTCCTACTTTTGTGGGCTCCAGTGGAAGCTGGGGGGTTCTTTATCTTTATAGGTCTCCTCCGCTTCTATTAAACCTTCGGGTGCTATCTCTTGTCTTGTGATCCTGCTTTTGAGGCTGCTAGAGGTGCTCTTGAACTCCTACCCACCCTTGGGTCTCCTAGGCTTGTGGGTTTTGGTACGGGGTCTACTGTTGGTTTCTTCATGGACCTAGCTAGGGGTTACTCTAGCTCTTGGCTTGTTGTAGCTTCTAGTATCGATACAGCTATTAGGGCTTCAATGCTCGGCTTCACAGTGTTAAACCCCCCTCGTGGTCCTCTCGACGTCTACGTTGATGGTGTTGATGAGTTTGACAGTCGTGGTAACATGGTTAAGGGTGGTGGTGGAGCCCTCCTGGGGGAGAAGATCTTGGCCTTCAATAGCAGTGTTAATGTGTTCGTTGCTTCAGAGGATAAGCTTGTGGAAGTGCTAGGCTCTAGGAGGCCTATTCCAGTTGAGGTTGTTAGAGAGTACACCCCCATGGTTGTAGGAGCTCTTGAAAACCTGGGCTTTAGGGTGTCCCTGAGGGTTGGTTCTGGGAAGAGGGGGCCTGTTGTAAGTGATTGGGGTGGTGTTATCGTTGATGTTTACAATGATGGCTTGAGGGATCCTGAGGTCCTTGAGGCTACATTGAAGAGCATACCGGGTGTTGTGGAGACAGGGCTCTTCATAGGCTACGCTGACTACATTGTCGTCGGCTTGAGGGAGTGCGGCTACAAGGTGTTAAGGTTTGAGCGTAAAAGGGGTAGACGTCGAGGATAGTGTTAGAACCTCGGCTGGTAGATTCGATCAAGCCAGGGTTAGGGCTATAGGCTACTCTAACAGGTTCATACTGTTGAAGAGGGAGGCTAGGCTATGGGCTTACATAGGCCCTAGGAGCGACTACCTACTAGTGGAAGACCTGTACTGTAGCTGCGGCTCCTTCACAAGAAGCCTGACAAGGCAACCAACGTGTATACACCTGGTAGCACTAAGGGAGGCTATAAACGCTAAGAGGTATAGGACGCTGGAGGTAGGGGAGGATATGATATCAATTATAGCCTGGGAGATACTGACAACCGGGTTTAGCAAGAGGCTCAGAGAAGCAGTGTACAAAAAGTGGGATCCAGAGGAAGCAGGGGGGTCCTCTAAAGGGACATCCTAGAGGCTAGCATCTCCTCTAGCCTTAGGAGGGCCTCAGTAGGCCTTGGGTGAGCCTCGGTGAATATGACATCGCTAACACTCAAGCTTACATTAGACCCCAATCCACCCAGCCTCCTCCTCCCCGGAGGCTCTGTTAGATGCTTAAGCCTTGATGTAACATAGGTTCCCGGGGTTAGCCTCCTCCCAGCCTCAATCCTAACCTTCCCTAAACCCCTACTCTCGTAGCCGCACCTATCGCACCTAAACCCCTTACCCGAACCTACACTCTCCATCCTAGTAGAGCAGATAGGGCATCTCGGGTTCACCTCAACATAGCTCCTAGCAACCTCTAAGACCTGGAGCTTCTCGACAGCAAGCACGGGAACCCCTCGGGGCTTGTAGGGTCTTATGGAGCCTAGAGCTCTAACCCTATCACCCTCCACTAGCATCCTAGCAACCTTGTTGAGGGGGCCCGTCTCCCTGTAGAACACGAGATCCACTTCACCTAGCTTTGTTGAAGCCCTTACAACAACATGGCTACCCTCTATGACGTCAGGCTCCCTGGATACAACTGCCTCCACGTACCCCGTGTTGTAGGGGGCTAGCTCCTCTAGCTCTACCATGTGAGCGTCTGTGTGTTGGTTAGATCTAAAGAGTGTCCAGAAGTGTGGTTTCTCACAGAGGGCTTGAGAGTACTCGAAGAGTGGTGTTAGACAATTACCTCTAAACCCCGCTAGGACGGGGTCGCTCCCACCGGGTGATGCTGTAAACTCCCCGGTTAACATGTCCACGTTGTAGAAAGTGCATGGAGGCAGTCTTGATTCAACGATTAGAGCTTTAACCTCGTCAACACACCTCCTAGACCCCCAGAAGCCTGGATCCCTGTAGGCTATTAGCTCGAACGTGAAATCATCATGGGGCCCTAATGCTGCTAGTGCAGCCGTGGCTCCTATAACGCCTCTACCACCAGCATGTAAACCCCCCAGTTTACTCAAGGTTGAGGTTACAACGTCTAATGTCAGGATGGAGGTTAGACCCCTAGTGTAGAGCCATCTAAGCCTCTCAACACCCCAAGGCTCCCCTTCGTAGACCACTACACCTACATCGCTCTTACCACCGGAATACTCTAAAGCTAAACTGTATGCAACCTCCAGGAGCTCCTCAGGCTCCCCATCATAGTACAGTCTTAGAACTACAGCCCCATTACCTCTAGTCTTCCACGGAACCCCGGGGTTGAGCCTTACGAGGAGGGGCAGGTCTGCTAGTCTAACACTAGCACCCAGTCTTCCCAGGAGTAGTGATGAGAAATGGGTTGTACAACCATAGTGGAGGTTATCAACGCTATCCAAAGCTAGGGATACGAGTCTCATGACTACCGTTTAACCTGCTTCCTTACAACAATACTTGTTATTGTACTCTTAACACCCGGTATCTTCCTAATCTTCTGCGTTATAAGGGTCCTCATAGCGTCCATATTCTCGGTTTCAAGGATGACGATTAAATCGTGGACACCATAGACCATGTAGATCTCTTTAACCTCAGGGAGTTCTAGGAGCTTGTTGAAAACTTCATCCTCCTTACCTATATCAACGTTGACCATGACTATAGCCTCTGCCAAAGTCTACACCTCTCTAGCAAGCTTAACCTAGAGCCTTTAAATCTTAATACTTTAGCATCATGTTGACGTTGATTAAGGCTCTTATCCAGAGACCCGGGGTCTCAGGGTAGAGATTTCAGGGTTAAGTCTATTCTACCCGGCTCCACCCGGCCTGGTAGGATGGCTTTAACCTCTCTAAACTCGACATCGTAGACTACTATGGTGGGTGTACCAACCTACCTGGGGTCGCCGTAGAGGCTTGTCAGGAGGTTTAGAGCCGCTCTTGTAATCTGTTGGGCTTTCGCAACCTCAACTCTAACCCTATCTTCGGGGATTGTTATGTTAAGCTTGCTCAGAACACCCCTCATGTAGCTTGGATCAGGAACCTTACCTTCAACGTGCAACCTACATGATGAGAGGTATAGGGCTTTAATGAAAGCCCCCTTGAAGTCTACAGATCCCCTCAGTAGCCCATGTGATTCCCTAGCTTCACCGTGTAGGATCATATCCACCATGTAGAGCTTAACCTTACCACTATTAGCGTAGCTCAAGAGTATGGGGAGGCTTTCATAGAACTCCCAGGCGCAAAACGGGCAGTAGAGGTCGTAGAAAACGTAGACCTCATACCTAGCCCTCTCAGGCCCCAAGGCTACCAGGCTTAGGTTGGGTAGCAGGCTAGACCTCTCATCGAAGCCTACGATGATATCGCTGAACCCCTCGACATCTCTAACATTACACTTGCTCGATAACATGTTGTAGGCTATAAGGCTACCGCTAACAACGACCACGATGAAGGCTATCCCAGCTAGTAGCCAGGCGAGCCTCCCCCTATCCCCACTACTCCTACGCTTCGACTTCAACGCGCTAACCAACCTTACACCTTAACGTAAGCGTTTAAAACGTCTAATGAGAGACTAAGGTCGCGGCCTGCTCGTACACTCTCTTAAGCTCATCTTGTCAATGTGCACGGTCAAATCAACTCTACTCCTAGCTAGTGAATCCGTTATCTCGTCAACCAGTATGTTTGCAACCTCTAAAGGCATATCGCATGGCGCTTCCACCACAGCATCACCATGATACTTCCCGGGGACCACCATTCTCACCCTCAAGCTCTTCACCTTAAACCTCCTCTCCTCGAAAACCCTTCTCACATCATCCACTAAACCCTTCTCCACTACGTCGGAGAGCTCTCTTACAGTCCTCCTCACCTCTCTAACAATGGATACAAGTAGGTACGCGAGGATCACGAGGCCCCCAGCGTAGTCTATGATATAGGATAGAGTTGCTCCAGCGTAGGAGGCTCCAACCGATATGAGGCCCTCTAGAACCTCTGATACTGTGAAAACACCCAGAGCAGAACCCCCAACAGGGTCTAGCCTTGCAACGAGGATGGCTAACACGTAGAAGGCCGTCCCGAAAAGAGCTGTTATTGAAGCCCTCCAGTCAACGTCGTAAGGTTCGGGGGCTCCCAGCAGGGGTATGGAGAGTCCTGCTGCTAGAGCGTAAACCACCAGGACCCCTATGGAGCCCCCGTAGGCGATCCTCTCATGACCGTAGGGGTGATCGAGGTCAGGAGGCTCTAGGGATGCCCTGGTAGCTAGGAGTACGATGAAGCCTCCGAGGGCTGCAGCCACACAGGTTATGGCATCGAGTAGGACTGCTTTAGAGGTGAATAGGAGGTAGCCTGCTATCTTGACAGAACCACCTACTAGGATTAGGGTTAAAGCTGTGCCTAGAACTAGGAGCCTACGCTCCCTCAAGCTATGTAAACCCACGGGTTTAGCCCTCCAAGGTGATGTTTAGCCTGGGGGGTTTAATTACCGTTATGATTCTTTAAACGCCCTAACTATCCTAGCTAGGAGCTCCGGGCTCTCCTCAACTATAGTCCCTGTTACAAGGCCATCAGCTCCAGCTCTGGCTAGGGCTCTCGCCTGCTCCTCACTTCTAACACCCCCACCCACTATGATTAAGGACTCCAGCCCAGCCATGGCTATGAGCTTCTTGGACATTTCCACAGCCTCAGGTGGTACAGGTCTTGGGGCCCCGCTACCAGCTTCGAGGTACACTATCCTAGACCCCATCATGGAGCATGCTAGGGCATGTGCTGCCACCAGCTCGGGCTTCTCGTAGGGTATTGGTCTAGCTCTCACCATGAACCCAGCTGTACCCCCATGGCCTACTATCACGTAGCATGTTGGTATAGGCTCCAGCCCATGGTATAGGACTATCATGGCCCCCTGAACCTGGGCTATCCCATGGTAGTACGGGTCATCGCTATTTATTATCGTTAGGAAGAATGCGGCATCAGCCTTCCTAGACACGTTGTTCAAAGCTCCAGGGAATATTATGACTGGCATACCCTGCCTCTTAACAGCTTCTATAACAGCGTCCGTGGCCTCAGGTGAGACACCTAGACTACCACCTACTAGCACGAAGTCGGATCCAGCCTCCCTAGCTATCATTGCTATCCTTCCTGCCTCAGCGGGGCTCGTCTTATCAGGGTCTATTAGGGTGAAGTGTAGCCTACCCTCCCTCCTCTTCTCCACTATACTCCTCCAAACCCTCCCCTTCAAGCTCTCCAACCGGGGCACCCTCGGGCCTACACTCCTCCTCTAGCCTACCCTCATAGGCTAGGTCGACAACCTTATTATATACATCAACTCTCTCTGCAACCTCGCTCACCTCAAACCTACAGTTAAGCCCGCAGGTCCCGCAGGTGACCACAGCGACCTTCATACCGATAGAGTCGCTTTTCTCGAAGTCAACGGTTAAGGTCATGGAGCTGCATACGGGGCACTGGAAGTACCTTAGCAAAGCCTTTGGTATAACCCTCCTCTTAACTTTAACCTTCCTCCTCTTCCTCCTCCCCAAACCCTCACACCATACGCCTATAAAGGTTTGGTTGAATCCTTTATAAAACGATTATAGGGGACGAGGTGTCATACTGTGGAGTTTAAGGTTAGAGATTTGAGCCTAGCCGATAGGGGTAGAGCTCAGATTGAGTGGGCTGAGAGGCACATGCCAGTCCTGGTTAAGCTTAGAAGCTTGTACGCTGATAGGAAGCCCCTTGAGGGTGTTAGGATATCAGCTAGTCTTCATGTGACCAAGGAGACAGCTGTTCTCGTTAGAACACTTCTAGCATGGGGTGCTACTGTTAGCCTTGCACCCTGTAACCCTCTCTCGACACAGGATGATGTTGCAGCTGCTCTAGTCGAGGAGGGTGTTAGTGTTTTCGCCTGGAGGGGTATGAGTGGTGATGAGTACATGTGGGCTATAAGGGTTGTCGGCCTCAGAGACCCCGATATAGTCATGGATGATGGTGGCGATCTCCATGTCATGTTGCACGAAGAGCTTAGGGATAGGGCTGTGAGGGTGTGGGGTGGTACTGAGGAGACTACAACAGGTGTTATAAGACTTAGGGCTCTTGAGAGGGCCGGTAGGCTACTCTACCCCGTTGTAGCTGTTAACAATGCTAGGACTAAGTATCTCTTCGATAACAGGTATGGTACTGGTCAGAGTACCGTTGATGGCATCCTAAGGGCTACAAACATACTGGTTGCAGGTAAGGTTGCGGTCGTAGCTGGGTACGGCTGGGTTGGTAGGGGTATTGCTATGAGGCTTAGGGGTATGGGGGCTAGGGTTATAGTGACTGAGGTAGATCCCATTAAGGCTCTTGAGGCTGTGATGGACGGGTTCGAGGTCATGCCGATGGCTAGGGCTGCGAGGCTAGGCGATATATTCATAACGGCTACTGGTAACAAGGACGTTATAAGAGCTGAGCACATGCTGGAGATGAAGGATGGAGCTATACTAGCTAACGCGGGGCACTTCAACGTAGAGGTTAGCGTTGAGGACCTAGAGAGGATAAGTGTATCAAAGAGGGTTGTGAGACCCTATGTTGAAGAGTACACTTTGAAGAACGGGAAGAGGTTATACCTACTGGCCGAGGGGAGGCTTGTTAACCTTGTAGCTGCGGAAGGCCACCCAAGCGAGGTTATGGATATGAGCTTCTCAAACCAAGCACTAGCAGTCCTGTACGTGAAAGAGAATAGGGGTAAGCTTGAGAGAAGGGTGTACGATGTACCACCAGGGCAGGATGAGATGATAGCGAGGCTTAAGCTTGAGACAATGGGTATAGAGATCGACGAGCTAACGGAGGAGCAGAGGAGGTACCTGGAGTCGTGGAAAGGCTAGGGTGGGGGGACTAGGACCACCTTAACCCACGGGAACTCCCTCCTCAAAGCCTCAACAACATCCTCAGAATCATCGTAGACAACCTCAACAACATACCTGGACATAAGCCTCCTCAAAACCTCAACCTTGAAAACGCTATCACTCCTATAATCCCCAACCCTCCGGAAGAAGATCTCAGAAACCAAACCCTCCAAACCAGCCTCCCTCAACTGAGCCAGAGTCTCAAACTCCATACTCCTAGGCCTCCCGGTAACAACGATAACCCTAAAACCCCTCTCAGCATAAGACCTAGCAAGACTAGCATACTCAACCCTAACCCTATCAAGGTAAATGTACTTGCTAGAGAGAAAACACTCCCAGAAAAGCCTCCTCTTAAAACCCTTAGCCTCAGCCAGACTATGCAAACCAACCTCCTCAAGACAAGCCCTAAACCTAGCACTAGAATCAACAAGAACACCATCAACATCAAAAACAACAGCCCTCTCCAAACAACAACCACCCAGAAGCCAGGAGGAGGGGCAAATGAAAACCTTATAAACACCAAACCAACTATAGGGTAGCAGGGAGGGCCCGTCGTCTAGCCCGGTTAGGACGCCGCCCTTACACGGCGGAGGTCCGGGGTTCGAATCCCCGCGGGCCCACCACCCAATAAATCCCACCCATAACCCTAAGGTTACCTTAGCAAACCTCCCCCTACTACCTCCTCCGCACATATGGGAACCCATTCATACAAGACCTCGGGGTAAAGCTCTAGCTAATGTTAACCTAATGGGTTTTAAACGACCTAGTGTTACCGGAGGAGACCCTCGGGGGTGCTTAGGTTAAGAGGGAGTTGGTAGGGGGATCACATAGCTAGGAAGCTTGGAGCTCGTAGCTTCTAGTAAAAATCAAAGCTTTAGGCCGAGGCTACGGGGAGTGTTTGAAGTAGGGGGTTTGATGCTATGTCTACGTGGGAATTGGTAGTAATAGGTTCTTAAGCTTGTACCCTTGTACCATCTAACCTTGGAGTTCAGGGAGGTTTGCTTTTCTTGAGGCAAGTGGATGTTGTTGACATGGTTGAGGGTTACCTTGGTGAGATTAAACGTTATGTTAGGGTTTCTCGTGGTAGGATTCTCTTCAAGGATCCTCGTGGTGAAGTTTTGATTGAGAGGTTGAAGGATTCTGTTGTTAGTGCTTTCGTTGGTGAGGGGGATCTTTCTAGGGTTTATGTTTGGATTGATTCTTTGAAGCTTCTCCTCGACGATACCTCTAGGCTTTTGGGTGGTCTTGGTTGGAGTTTCCCTAAGGAGTTTAAGGGTTTCCTCGGGGACCCCAGGGCTCATCTTAGGAGGAAGCTTTTCAACTACACCTTCGACCTCGTTAGGGGTAGGATGCAGGTCTCAGACTACATTGTTAAGGCTAGGCAGGCTGTCACTAGTAGCCTTAGATCCAATGTTAGGAGCCTATACCAAGCTTGGGTTTTCGCTGGCATAGTCTACCACCTAGCCCTACAGGGTGCTACCATAGTCTACCCGGAGCACCGCCAGATACTCCTTGAGAGGAGTGGGAGGCAGAGGGCTGGTGTTATACCACCAAACCTCATCCTAAGCCTGGGCTCGGGCGAGCTAAGCTTCTACCTCGAAGCCCCAAGGCCTGTAGGCTGGGAGGATACAGGGGATCTTAGGAGGGTTTGGAGGCTCTATGTAAGCCTCAGGCCCGACATGATGGTGTACTCGGGCGTAGTACTCAACATAGTAAACCTAGATGACCCCCAGAACCCGATACTAAGGCCCAACGTTGTGATAGAGTGTAAGGAGACAGGGGACTGGTTCAGGAGGGTTAGAATCCTCAAGGGGCCCCTATCCAGGCCTATGACAGCAGAGGAGTGGATGTCGAGGTGGATCGAGGGCCTATGGGAGGGTTTAGGTGAAGCCCTGGGTGTTTCAAGGGAGGAGGTTGGAGAGCTCCTTAGGGGTGAGAGGAGGGGTCTTAGGGTTAGCGAGGTTAAACTACTAAACCTATACAAGGAGACCTTCAAACCAGACATATTCATAGTAGTCTCGGAGCCGAAGCTAGATCATAGCGTTAAGAGAGAGCTGGAGGAGCAGGACATAATGGTATTCGATGAGGTTAAGATAGGGGATAGGGGGAAGCTTAGGGAGATAGCGTTAACACTAGAAGGTATAGCAGGTAAACAGGGGGCTAGCCCCCTAGCAAGCCTTAGATCAAAGATCGTAGAAGCCCTCGGATCAAACGTAACCATAGACGAGCTAATGGAGGCCCTCGTAGAGCTTGGAGAGCATAGGTTAGAGGAGCTCCTGGAAATACTTAGGAGCAGGAGGTCAAGAGGAGACGGGATGATTGTAACAAGCTAGGAGGGGGCTCGGTGGATAGTCGCTCTTCACACCTCAGAGTCGCTCCACCCTCCTCATAGCCACCTTACACTGTTCAAACCCAGCCTTATAAAACCATTTAATATCAACCTCTCCGTGCTAGGAGAGTGCGCTTCCGAGCGGAAAACCGACAAACCGCTCGGGGGAGGCGTAAAGCCTCCCAGGGATGCGGGGAGGGGGTCACCATCATCACATGGGAGCTAATGTTTGGGAGACAGCTTGGGGTGCCCGTGGTGCTAGGTGGAGGCCAGGGTGTGTTGGGTTGGAGGAGCTCGTGTTAAACCCTCCTCCTAGTGTTGATGTTGTTGAGGGTTCTTACGAGGATCATACCTGGTGTGTAGTTGTTGTTTCTAGGGGTGGTGGGCCCGGGGGGATTTGAACCCCCGACCACCCGGTTATGAGCCGGGCGCTCTACCGGGCTGAGCTACGGGCCCTCGGCCTATGTTATACTATTGTGCTTGGGGTTTAATACTTTTATCCCTGTTAATGGTGTTACCTGGGGGCTTCTAGGTTGGAGTTCTTCCCCTAACCTTCCTGTATACGATGAATGTTGTTATTGTTAGGAGTGCTAGTAGTATTGTTGCTATTGCTAGCGTCCAGATAGAGGCTTCTAGTATGGTTTGTAGTACTCTTTGTACTCTAGAGTACTGGGTTCCATTGCCTACTTTGCTTATGGGTGCTGTTATCACGTGGGGTTGGGGTATCTCCTGTATTTGGGGTGCTTCGGGGCCTCTCATTGTTATGGTTGCCCAGCTTACTAGTATTGACTCTGTTAGTAGCTGGTAGTCCCTTAGGTCCAGGGATGCTCTTAGTAGTGTTTGGGCTAGGGTGCTATTGGATTTAAGGGCTAGGTTTAAGGCTAGCCTAGCTATCTCATCGAATGTATCTGCTCCCGACGTGAAGCTACTGTGTATGGCTGAGGTTACGATGGCCATGGACCTGGATGCTAGGAGTAGTGCTGCCACCGGGTCCTTGGTTAGGCTAGCGGAAACAGCCATCCTTATAGCCTCATCAGGCGGGCTGCCTATGTTAGCTTCGCTGAAAACCTGCGTTGAGTACGCTATAACACCCTTAGCTGTTGCCACTAGGTAGCTTGATACCACCCTCAGGGAGTTCACATTAACGGTCACATTACTGGGCTTAACCCCAGCTAGTATGAGCTTAGCAACTCTAACCTCCCACATCGACCTAGCTATGTAGAGAGCCTCCTCTAGTGTAGCGAAACCCCTACCCTTAATGTTGGAGTACGTGGTGTCGAGTAGCATCCCAGCACGCCAGGCGTGTAGGAAGGCTAGGCCTTTAACCTCCAAGACCCCTAGGTCGGAGCTCTCCATGCTCTCATAGATGGTGTTAAACTCTTCAAGCTCCCGGCTTACGTTAGCGTACACTACATCTACATCGAAACCCCTTACACTCCAGACTGCCACCTGTGCTAGGCTAGCTGCCCTAACGCCTTTGAGTAAGATAGCATAACTACTCCCACCCCGTCTTAGAAGGTCCCTAGCGCTGTTCAACTCGCTAACAGCATCCTCTACGATGCCACCCCTAACATTGTACCCCCTTAGAGCTTCTAACAGGCTTTCAGCCTCCTCTACAACCCTGGTGGCAACCTCCCTCAAACTACTAATGTCCCCCAGGCTACCATTAGCATAGGCAATCCTCTCACCAGTCACCATAGAGTATAGGTCTGACAAGCTTCCAACCTCGACTACCGCTACCCCAAGCTCCCTCCCATAGCTCTTTAGATCAACGGTCTCAGGCCTCACGGTGATAAAGGTGAAGGGGCCCCTGCGCACTAAGACCCTCTCGTAGTACGTGAACTTGGACTGCCCCAGGGGTACTATGAAGGTTTTAGCTCCGGAGGCTGCGGCTGCCTCAAGCTTCTCCTTCAAACCACCCACGGGGCCTATGGTGGTATCAGGGTTTATCATCCCTGTTACAACGTAGTCCCCTCCACACTCTAGACCTTTAACTGCTAGGAGTACTGCTAGCGCCATAGCGGCTCCAGCACTAGGACCTCCAACTATCATAGCTGGGGAGTCTAACATGAAGTAGTAATCGTAAGCTAGGGGGTTGAAGCCTCCTACAACTGAAGCTGCTAGGACAGCTATCCTAGCTGCACCCTGCACGTCAACCTCAACAGCGGGGTTTACGGATATGAATATGAGGCCTGAGCCTGGTTTCACCTTAACAGTTAAACTACCCATAACACCCTCACCTGAGGAGGATACAGCTGCTACACCCAGGCTACACTCCCCACCCTGAGCATCAGCTATGGCTACTAGCAGACCATTTAAGACCATGAGGTGTATGAGTGTTAAGCCTAGCACTCTAAGACCCGTCAAGCCCATAAGCAACTCCTAGACAACTGCAACTCAGCATGCAGTTAATAAGGCTTACTCACACAATGTGAGTTTTTATAAGTGTCTTATACCGAATCCATTCAACGGGATTTGGAGAGCGCGAAAGTTATCTCAGGTGGGTGGGTGTTGAACATTATAAGGATTAATCTTAAGGAGAAGGGTGTGATCCCATCAGCACTACTAGAGGACCTCCTATCAATACACCCGGCTATAGATGTTGATAGTGGCCACATAACATGCCATTACACAACACTATCACTACTGGTAGCTGAAACAGAGAAGGGGTCTGTGCCCCTAATAGCTGTAAACGAGTGTATACTCCTAACAGCTGGGGAGCATAGTGTAGCTAAGCTCGTAGAGGTAGCGGGGCCGGCGTTAGACGAGGCTATAGTCAAACCACAGGGTATAGTAAAGGTGGGGTTAACACAGGTTTATAACCCGGAGGTCGTAGAACTACTCCTATCAAACACCGGCCTCAACATGGAATTCCACGAGGTACAAATAGAGGGTGTTGGAGGGGGGGTGCTCGTGGTGGTGAAACAGGAAAAAGGGGATCCTGTAGCGGTGATAGCAATACCGTGTAGGAAGGAGAAGGAGAGGAAGGAGCAAGCACTACACTACTAGTGGGCTTAGAAGAGGTCGGAAAGCCTCGTCCTCAACGTAACCCTCTTCAGTACAGTAACATGCCTAGTCGTCTTAGGTGGAAACAGTCTACCCTCGGTAGCGGCTCTAACAACATCCCTCTTATCAAGCTTAGGGGGTATGAGTACGAGAGCTCTACCAGGCCTCCTTGGAACTCCATGTGTGAAACCTAGGGTTACCCCGCTGAGATAGCTCTCTACATCTCTAATCAACCAGTACACACTAGCTGGATCCTCCACCTCACGCACCCTATAGATCACCATACCCTTCCCCACAATAACGTTGCCTGGAACCCTGTTCTTCAATAACCTGAGTAGCTCCTCTAGGGCTCCACTAGAACCTCTATAGGTTCTAATCCACCTCTCAACCTTAATCTCATCCTCCCCCAGGTAGTCTACAGCTAAAACCGGGATCCTGGAAACACCCAGTCTCCTCAAAACCTCCAACCTATGGGTTCCATCTATTACCGTTAGTGTGCTCTCATCTACAATCAACGGTTTAACTAGGCACCTGGACTTCACTATGGACTCCCTTACCTCGTCAACCCTAGACTCTATATACGCCTCGTGTGGCTTCAACTTCGAAGGGTCTATGTAGAGTAGCTTTACAGTTATACCACCAGGGGGGCTCTCCTCCCCGCTGGCCTTAGGGCTGGCTAGCGTGCTCGCTTTCACGCTCATGTAATCACCCTTTGCCCCTGCTATACGTTAACCTTAGGTAGATATGATATGTCTATTTCTAGCGGTTCGTAGTCTACAAGCCTCCCCTCTAGGTATTCAAGGTAACCTTGCAGGTCTAGGAGGCCGTGGCCGCTAAGGTTGAATAGTATGACTGGGCTTTCACCGCTCCTCTTAGCCTCAAGGGCTATGTCTATGGCGGCTTTCACTGCGTGTGCACTCTCAGGGGCAGGTACTATCCCCTCTGTTCTAGCGAAGATGGCCCCTGCCTCGAAAACCTCTGTTTGATGGTAGGCTCTAGCCTCTACGAGGCCCTCCGCTACTAGAAGGCATAGTGATGGTGCATCACCATGGTATCTTAGGCCTCCAGCGTGTATGGGTGGAACCCTATACCTATGGCCTACAGTGTACATCTTGAGTAGTGGTGTTAGCCCAGCGGTGTCACCATAGTCGTAGGCGTAGACTCCACGGGTTAGAGATGGGCATGCTCTAGGCTCTACGGCTACGAACCTCATATCCTTCCTCCTACCGCTAAGCTTAAACCTTAGGAATGGGTATGCTAGACCAGCGTAGTTCGACCCTCCCCCAACACACCCTATAACATAGTCTGGAAGCTCCTCTCCAAGCTCCTCCAACTGTTTCAAAGCCTCTAACCCAATAACGGTCTGGTGTAGGAGCACGTGGTTTAGAACACTACCAAGACTATACCTAGCCTTCTCGTCCGAAAGCACATCCTCTATAGCCTCCGATATAGCTATACCCAGGCTCCCGGGATGGTTTGGATCCCTCTCGAGAACACTAAGCCCAGCCTTAGTGAGCCTCGAAGGGCTCGGTACAACCTCGGCTCCGTAGAGCTCCATTAAAACCCTCCTATAGGGCTTCTGCTCGTAGCTAGACCTAACCATGAAGACCCTGACCTTGAGCTTGAATAGAGCCCCTGCGAGTGAGAGAGCTGAACCCCACTGGCCAGCACCAGTCTCCGTTGAAAGCCTTTCCACACCCTCAATACTATTGTAGTAGGCTTGAGCTACAGCAGTGTTAACCTTATGACTCCCAGTTGGTAGCACACCCTCGTACTTATAGTAGATCCTAGCCTTTGTTCCTAGGAGCTCCTCCAACCTCCTAGCTCTAAGCAATGGTGTAGGCCTGCCCAGGCTAATCAACGTATCCCTTACAACCTCAGGTATCCTTATGAACCTCTCACTGCTAAACTCCTGCTCCACAAGGCTTTTAGCGAATAACCTCTCGAACATCTCCCTTGGGGGAACCCTACCGTCTGGGAGTAGTGGCGGGGGTAAGGGCTTGGGGAGGTCCGGTACTATGTTATACCAGAACTCGGGCACGAGATCCTCACTCTGAGAGGCCCTCCTCCTAGGGGGCCTCAAAGGGTTAGCCATTGGCTCAACTGCATCACCAACCCTACTACTGCTAAGTGAACCCCTATTTAAGCTTTACTATGTACTGTAGGGGTCTAGGCGAGGGTGCTATGAGTTGAACCCCGGGGAGCCTTGGGTGCTCTTCCTAGACCTCGACGGGACCCTGTGGGATCACCTTGACATATCATCGTTGAAACCACCGTTTAGGAGGGTCTCAGAGGACTCCATAGTGGACTCCCAGGGGGTCCCTGTGAGGCTTTACAGGGATGTTGTTGAGGTGGCTAGATGGGCTAGGAGGAGTGGTGGCTTTGTCGTAGCACTTAGCTGGAACATACCTGAGGTTGCTGTGGAGGCTTTGAAGGCCTTCAACATCCTAGACTTATTCGACTACCTAGGGATCGAAGATCACCCTGATAAGGGCCTGGTCGCCTCAAAGATACTAGGGGATCTTGAGAGTAGGGGCTACAAGGTTAAACCATGTAGGGTGGTGTACGTAGATGATAGGGAGATACACGTTAGAGGGGTGAGGGGGAGGGTGGGGGATATCACATTTATAAGAGCTTGGGTTGACTTCAGGAACGGGGAGGAGCTTAGGAACAGGATTGCTGAAGCACTTCAGAGGAAATGCTAGAACATCAATGGTATAGGAGCCCCTCCTAGTCTACTATCGACCCCCTCAGCTCCACCCCTAGCTCCCCAGCTAGACTCCTAGCCCTCATCCTAATCGTTGGAGCTACTAGTAGCAGTCGAGGCTTAACACCAGTCACCCTCTCGTACAGCCTCCCTATGTTGCCGAGCTCAGCCACATCAGATCTATCCGCGTGCGCCTTGTACTCCACTAGTATGTGCTCCCTATCCCTGATAAACACGTCCACCTCCACTACAGAAGGACGACCGTAGACTAAGCCTTCGCTATCATAGTAAACCCACCTCTCAACCTTATATAGTTTCAGGAGGTCCTCGACGAGGTACTTTATCGAAGATCTAAACGCCTCCTCGGTTACAACACCATACCTAACGCCTATGGCATTCACCCTAACACTAAGATCTCTAACCGCCTCCTGTAAGCCTTTAACCGCCTCCTGTAGGTTTTTAACCGCCTCCTGTAGGCCTTTGACTGCCTCCTGTAGCTCTTTTATTGCTTTTCCATGTTCGTCCAGCCTTTTGAGTGCCTCATGTAAGCCTATGTAGCCTGCAACAGCGTACCTGAACTCTGGATCCTTCTCTAGGAGCTCTAGAAACCTCTTTTTCAGCCTTAGGCTCAAGTCTTCTCTCCCTTCGTAATGGTGTTGATTTGGGTTTATAATCTTTTAATAATCTTTAACCGTGTAATGGTGGTCTACGGTGTTATCCTCTCTGTGTCCCTTGGTAGTAGTCTTGCTTCTCTTATGTTCTGGAGTCCTAGTATCTGCATTGTTATCCTCTCTAGCCCCATCCCCGCTCCTCCATGTGGTGGTGCTCCGTGTTTGAAGAACTCTAGGTAGTACTGGAACTCCTCCTCCTTCAACCCCTTATCTCTCAGGTTCTCTCTCAGCCTCTCGTACCTATGCTCCCTCTGCCCTCCTGTTACCACCTCCAGCCCTCTGAATAGTAGGTCGAAGCTGTAGGTCCACTCTGGCTCGTCATCCTTCCTCATCGCATAGAATGGTCTTACCCGCCACGGGTACTCTGTTACGAAGACTAGGTCTGAGTTGTACTTCTCCCTTACATAGGATCCTAGTAGTTTCTCGGCTTCAGGGTCTAGGTCCTCCCCGTAGGGTATCCTCTTACCGTACTCCGACTCCAGGATCTCGTACACCCTTCTAATCGGTATCCTTGGGATCCCGGTCTCAGGTATCCTTATCTCGGGTGCTTGGAATGCCTCGAGTATATCGCTAACCTCCTTTATATCCGTTGCCAGCTTCCTGAAGAACCCTTCAACGTAGTCCATGACGTCATGGTAGGACTCTATGAAGCCCACCTCTATGTCCAGGGAGTGGTACTCGTTTAAATGTCTAATCGTGTGGTGTGGTTCAGCTCTAAACACGGGACCTATCTCGTAGACCCTCTCGAAACCGGCTATTACGGCGAACTGCTTGTAGAACTGGGGGCTCTGGGCTAGGTACGCTACTTTATCGAAGTAGAGTACTGGGAATACGTTAGCTCCACTCTCCGTGCCAGACGCTACAATCTTGGGGGTGAATATCTCGACGAAACCCTGGCTTGAATAGTACTCTCTAAACTTCCTGGCAACCCAGGATTTCAAGAGGAATATCTTTGAGACCAGGGGGTTCCTAGCATCAATCCACCTATACCTAAGCCTCGTCGCAAGCCCAGCTTTAAGAGAGCTGTGAACCTCCAGTGGTAGGGGTTCAACGGGCTTAGATAGGACTATCAAGGATGAAGCTGCGACCTCGAAACCCTCCCTTGTGGGAGCTCTCCTCAAAAAGCCGTCAATGCATACAACACTCTCCTCCCTAAGGTCTTCGACCTCCTTTAAAACTCTCTCCTCTAGCTCACCCTTCTTGAAAACAACCTGTAGCATACCAGTCCTATCTCTTAGTATTACGAATTTAACACCACCTAGATCCCTAATCCTGTGAACCCAACCACAGATCCTAACACTAGACCCCTCAAGGTCCTGTCCTCTAGCCAGTACATCCTTTATGAAGGCCTTCTTATACACTAGACCGTAGCACCTTGATAGTAGGTATTACTGGAACCCCACCTTTTAAGTATTTCCTCCTCTTACGTTGACAGGGTTACGAAGACTAGGGATTTGAACTTGGATATCAACTTCGAGAACTGGCTTAAAGTAAGGCTCCTCATACCATCTGAGGAGACATTACCTGTTAGGAGGAGTTCTGCAAGCCTAGCTTGCCACGCTCCACCCTCTACAATCAGCTTAACGGTTCCATCCTCCTCCTTATGGTATCTTAACATTAACGGGACCCTCATAAGCTTCCAGTAGTACTTTGGGATGAGCTCCAGTAGCTCTAGGACTTCGCTCTCCTCGAACTCGTGTATGTCACCTGAGTGTAGTTTTACGAACCTCCTCCCCGTATACAAGTCGTATATTGTTAGGGTCTCTGCGGGCCAGTAGAGTGAGAGCCTCCTACTATCCTCTACGTACTTCCTCTCGATGGCCTCTTTAAGCTTCTCGCTCATCCGGGGCCTCCTAGCTCGACTTCTAGCTCCTCCCGTACCTAGCGTATATCATTGCGTGATCTCTATCGAAGGGATCTAGGTGTACTACGTCTACTATGGTGAACCCGTTGGCCTTCAACGTCTCTATCTCCCTCCTGTAGACCTCGCTTGGCTCAAGGGTTACATCTATACTCCTAGCCTTTATGGCTAATAGTAGGTAGCCGTCGTGCTTGAGGAATAGCGAGGCGTTCCTAGCAACTATTGCTGCTTGCTCCGGCTGAGCTATATCAGCGTATATCCCGTCGGTTAGCTCGACCAGGTGCCTGTACTTCTCCGGGAACCTGGCATCAGCTAGTATTGGGAGTATGTTCCTCCTATCCCTCACCACGACCAGGAGATCCCTCATAACCCTTGGTGCGAACTCAACCCCGTATATGAGGCCCCGGGGCCCGATGATATCGCTTATATGGCTAGCCGTAGTCCCACTCCCAATGCCTAGGTAGAGTATCCTATCACCCTCCTTGACCGGGAGCTCCACCAAACCCTTAAGGAGGGCTCCTCCAAGCTTACTCCTATAGGGGTTCCACTCCCTATACTCCCAATCCCCGTATCTGAACAGCCTCTCCCCGTAAACCCTCTGGCCTGGCACCAGGTTCCTGGTCGCAATCCTAAGGCTGCCATCGTCGAGTTCAACCACGTATACGCCCCTCCACTCCCTATGCTCCTCCACCTTTACAACCTCCGACATGGGGTGCTCACCTCTTCCCCCTCCTCTCCCTCCTCGCCTCCCTCCTAGGTGGTCTGGGTTTAGCCTCTTTAACCTCCTTTCTCACAGGTGGTTTAGCGTATAGCTTCTTGATCTCCTGTATCCTAGCCTCAAGCTCCTCCCTAAGCTTATCACCTAGGAACCTGCCTGTAAACGCGTCTATCTTAGCTGCTATAGCTAGTTTCGCTGCCAGAGCTCTAGCGATCTTACCCCTCTGCCATTTAGGACTCCTATGTATCTCAGGGTACTGGAATATGACCCCGTGTTTTGGAGGTTTCCCTCCAGTCCTCAGGGCTCTGAATAGTGCTTTCTCAGCCCCTAGAACCTGAATTGTGCTAGCTGGTAGCATTGCCATCTTCTCCAGGCCTCCTGCGAGGCTTAGCAGTCTAGCCCCTAGTAGGGGGCCTACGAGGGCTGTTATGTTGGGTGCTACCTCGCTCATAACATCGCCTAGGTATGATGTGAGAGTCCTCCTAAGCTGGTATAAGTCTAACACTATTCTAGCTAGGGTTCTTATAGCCTCTGCATCGTGCTCTGATAGGTCTGCTCCAACACTGGACGCAGCCGCCTCAACTATCTTAGATGCCTTAGCTTCGCTAAAGCCTACCCTCTTTAAACCCTCAACTGTAATGTTATCCCTATGGCCTACCTCGGCTACAAGCCTAATATAGTCCTCGTGCTCTTTAACAAGCTCGTCGAGCTCGGGGAAGTGGACTCCATACCACTCCCTGATCCTGGTAGCGAACAGGTTTATAGTCTTATCGATATCATCTATAGCTCTTATAGCCTGCACAGCCAGCATATCCCTCTTAGCTGCAACCCTCCTAAGCTTCCTCCTCGTATACTCAACCTCCATACTGTAAAGCCAGTTCACGAAATCCTCGATACTACTCGCAAACCCATACTTAACAGCAACCTCGGAGAGCCTAGATCTAAACGATCTAAAAACATCACCACCAGGTATCACGGATACATCAAAGCCAAGACTTGAAACACCTCTAGCAAACTCGTCATCCTCAACAACAACCTGGGAAACCTTACCCTTAAGTCTCTCGAGAAGCCTAGTAGCACTCGCAGAAACCTCACCCCTCTCTATAGCTAACGCCTCCTCCACAGCCTCATCAACACCCTTAGGGTATAACTCGAAATCGACGACATCGCCACCCTCGCTAACAGCGAAAACCCCGAAAGGCGCCGTAACCAGGTATACCTTCAACCCAACCACCAAAACCCTGGAGTTATACCCAAAGCTTAATACTTTAAGGCTTGATACCTAGGACAATCTAGTTCCCATAGAAACCCTGGGGGCTCTCAGCGTAGAAGGCGAACCTCCCTCAGCAGAATTAGGGTTTATAACACCTTGTACGTGGGTAACAGGTATAAAACCAGGTAAAGCCATAGAACGTGTGCTATAATAGATGCCGGTAAACCATGGGTTCTAGCGGTGAACCCGAGCACAAATCCTGCAAACCATGCAGATAAAGGTTACCCACTAATCTTAAGTTCTTAAGGTAGAACCTCCCTATGGGTAGGTTAACGCTTGCCCCTACGAGTACACCGAATATGACCCCTCCCCGCTCTTTAGAGGGCGGGGTTTCGAACCTCTGGGTCTTGGGTGTTAGCCCTCCGGACGGGGTTTAATGGTTTTACACCATTGTGTGTCACAATGTAGCTTTCTATCTTCCTTGTTATCTTTATCCTGTATCCTAGTCTTCTTGCTATGTTTATTGCTGCGTTCACATCTGCGTTCATCTTCCTCCCAGTCTTATTGCAGATGTACAGTCCTCTGTAAACCCTACTGTTACCGTGTACCTCTCCGCATACTGAGCACTCTCTGCTTGTGTAGTATTCTGGTACCACTTCAACCTCTATACCATACTCTCTAAACACATCCACAATCCATAATATAATCTTCCTGTACCACCATATGTTTGCGTTATACTCGTTCCCATTGTCCTGTGATAGCATTACAGGGTATCCTATGTACAGCTTGCGGACACCCCTACTCCAAAGTGTTTCAGCCAAAAACCTGATCGCTGTCCTGTACAGGTGTCTAAGCCTCTCATCCCTAGTATGCATAGCCTCAAGGTACATCTCATGATGGTATACCCATGTTGGGAACCCAGCATTCCTAAGCAGATCCCTTACAGCCTGGTATGTCGCTATCTCCCTCTTCCACCAGTAATACTCAGACTTAATAGTACCACCTTTAACCAATAGTACGTAGCCGTTTGTTGTAACTACAGCGAATAGGTTGTTCAACCCCATATCCATGAATGCCTTCTCATCTCCAACAGGATCCCCCTGCCTTATACTCCTAGGGTTAACAATCCTACCTTTCTTATCCCTATAGTTAGGTTTTACATAGCCTTTCCTGTTTGATTTTGGTGGTTCTCTTCCAACCTCTATTGGTAGGTAGGCGTACCATTTACCGTTAACGTATACTATTTCAAGTCTACCCTGCCTACCCTCCCACCTAATCCTACCAGCATACCTTATCCTCAAACCGAAATCCTCTAGTACAAGGTAGCCCCCATTCTCGTCTACGGGCTCCAAGTGGTATCTATCGCTCCTGACTAGTATGCGTATTTCCTTCTTACCTGTAAGCCTATCCTTCCAGTATCCTGGTGGTGAAACCTTCCTGGTGTGAGGTGGTAGTTTGCCTTGATTCTTAAGCTTTAACAGCTCGAAGAATGATTTCCAAGCCTCATTGTTCTTCTGTATAACGGCCTGGGCGTTAACACCCAGGACGTCCTTGTACTTGTAGTAGTACCTTCTATCAATCTCGTACATTTTATCTCTGGTAAGCTCTCCCTTAAAGAATGCCTGTCTCTTCTCATAGTTAACATCATTGTATAGCCTAACGCACGTCAAGCCTATACCCATAAGGCTCCCGTGCTCAACCCCTGTGGGTAGCAGTCTTAGCCTAACAATCCTCCAGTTGCTGTTCAACCTCTCAGCAATCTCCTCTCTGAGAGCCCGGAGGGGGTCGGGGTCTCCGCCCGCGGGTACACTTCGGGGAATAGTCCCCCCTTGGGTCATCCTTCTAGGACGTTCACCCACAGGCGGAGACAAACCCCCTCCTGGCACGTAGTATAGTAGCAAGAAGTTTAAAAGCCTTAACACTCCAAGAGTTGTGTGAAAGTCCTACCCCGCCTTTAAAGGCGAGGTTTGCCAAGCACTAATATCACTATATTCGATACTCTTAATAGCATCTTTATTGGTAGCCGTCCTGTTAAAAATAGTTTAAATGGGGTATCCTATGAGGCGAAGTATGTTTCCTCGTGAGCATCCTCATCTAGGTGTGGGGGTGCGTGGAGCTCATGGAATATATGGTCTTCAACGTCATCCCTACTCACTATTACATCGCAATCCTTGCACCACATGTACTCAAACTTGGAGGGCTTGCACATCTTATAACATGTTGAGCCTTTATCGTTAACACCTTTAACGAGCCTGTTGAGGATGCATAGGCCGATAGAAGGATTGCTCCTTAGGGGGATCCAGTAGTAGCAGGTTCCGCATACAGCGTCTACTTGCATCGCGGGCTACCGTTTATGATTATTGTTACTGGGAGTTAATAGAGTTGACTGTCGTAACAGGTGGTGCTAGTTTTAAGCTTTTGAACCCTCTACTTTGTAAGGTGGCATGGCTTGCCCATTGGTAGGCTTTTAAAGCTTCTCGGTGGTCTAGCCGTCCTACTACTTGTACTCTATGTTCTCCTACTCGTGGCCCTCCTCTTCCTAGGCTTTATCGGGCCTGCACTATTCCTGGTTCTCCTGGTGCTAGGGGTTCCCTTCATCGTTGCTCTTGCAGTCCTCTCAATCCCCGTGGCGCTCCTAGCACTAGCTATCCCACTCGCCATACTATTGGTGGTTCTAGTCGTTGTTAGCATCCTGCTATCCGTAATCCTATCAGCTGTCCTCACAATCATACTGCTATGGGTTGCTAATACAGCCTCCACGGAGGTTCTAGGGGTGGCCCTTCTACCCTTCAGGGAGGACGGCTCCATAGTGTGGTGGAGGGTTATCCTAGCCGTACTACTGTTCCTCTCCATATACGCTTTAATAAGCAGGATACTCCAGATCTCAAGGGTGGAGGCTAGGAGGGAGGCCGGGCTCAGGTATGCCTAGGGGTGCTCTAGCTCTCCTAGCTTTAGCAACGGCTATTTCCTCGGCGCTCCTCACCTACACTCTATTATCCAAAATCGTTGTTGTCGAAATCGAGGTTGAAGGGGAGATCACGAAGGTTACAGTTGTATGTGGCACCAGGCTGATCGTATCCTTCAACAACTCTGTTACAGGCTCTCCTGTAGCACTCGTCTTCGAGGTTTGTAGGGACGGCTTTCAAGGTGTTAGTGTGTTAACGGACGAGCCTACACTAGAGTACTATACGGCTGGGCTCATCGATATGAATGATTCAATTAGATCTTTCAAGTCCAGGGAGCTGAGGTATTGTTCCTCTCAGGAGGTGAGGGTGTTAATAGGAGGGGATGAGCTATCCTTTAGAGGGGCATGTCTCGTGTTCAGGGCTAAACCCTACATAAGCTTCTCATCCTAAACCTCGATATAAGTACTAGTATCACCGTGCACCCTATGAAGCCTACTAGGTTTAAGACCTCCGATGGGATGAAGAGTAGGAGGCTTAGGACGGCTAGTGCAAGCCTAGGTGCTATGCTTAGGTTACAGCCTGAGTAGAAGCCTACATTGGCTATTGATAGGAAGAAGATTCCAGCTATAATAGCGGCAAACCTGGAGGCTATTAGTATAACACCTTGGGCTAGGGGCATTGTTAGGAGTACTGGGAGTACTAGTAGTGCTGTACCCCAGTAGGACCATATGAAGCTGAGAGCGTACACGTACTTCGGTATTGCTACGAGGGCAGCTCTAACCCCAACCCTTATAGGGTCTAGGCCGTACACTGCTGCTGCAGCGAAGTTGGAGAGGCCTACGGGTGGTGTTATATCAGCTAGCATGGCCATATAGAATAGGAACATGTGTGTTGCGAGTAGTGCAGCCCCCTCAGGTATGCCTGCAGCTATAGCCAGCTTAACGAGGGCCGGGGCTGTTAGTAGTGATGATAGCGTGTATGTTGCTATAGGCGGGACGCCCATGCCCAGCAGTAGTGAGAAGAAGAAGGCGAATAGGATAGCGTATACAAGGTTGCCTCCCACCAGCTCTAGTAAGGCTAAGGTGAACTTCTGGTGTAGCCCTGAGAGTACAACCATAGACATTATAACGTTGGCTAGAACAATACTAGCACCAACAGGGGCTAGAAGCTTCAACCCCTCAGCGAGCCCCTCAGGAACCCTCCTAATGTTACCCCTCATATCCCTATCTAGTAATGCTATGAAGGGGGCTAGTATTACCGCTACTGTTACAGCCAGGCTAACACTGTAACCCGTGAATATTAGTGTTAGGATAATGATGGGTGGGATAAAGGGGATTAAGAGTCTCGGGCTTCTCTCAACCTCGACTACGACAGGTTTAATACCCATCTTCCTAACGTAGAGCTCGTTGTACACTAGTATTGAGATAGCGTAGAGGACGGCAGGGCCCACGGACATTACTATAACCCATGTGTATGGTATGCCGAGGAGCTCCACCATGAGGAAGGCTACAGAGCCTAGGATTGGAGGTGTTATGTACGCTAAGGTTCCAGCATTAGCTGCAATCCCGGCAGCAACTATGTCGCTATAGCCTGCGGCCTTGAATAATGGTTTGAACGTTGACGCTACGTAAGCTGTATCAGCCGCCCCAGACCCCGAGACCATACCCATACCCATGCCGAGCCCCACACTAGCTCTACCCACACTAGCAGGGCTCCTACCCAGGAGGGCTAGGAATGCTCTGCCCATGGCCTTCCCGTACCCCAATGCTCCTAGAACACCAGCTAGTATGGTGAAGTAGACTACATACTTAGCCGAGACACCTGTTACGATGCCTAGTAGTGCCGCTTCGGTCTCAGCATAGAGTTTACCAGCTAGGAACTCGACGTCGAAACCAGGGTGGAACCAGGGTCTCGGGAGTAGATAGCCGTAGATGTTGTATAATACGAATGCTACAACTAGGAGTGGCATCTCGGGCCCTATAAGCCTTAAGACGAGGCCCATCAACATCAAAGTCATACCCCAACCCATAGCCACATCGAGCGGGAGTGGGAGTACAGCTCTATCGATTAGAGCCCAGTAGTTGAACACAAGGTAAAGGTAGGGGGCTAGCGTTAAAACAGCTAAGGCTAAGTCCGTTAACCTAAGGTAGCTGGAGAGCCTAGCTATGGGGTTTAGGAGTGGTGGTATCATTGATAACAGGTAGATTGTGGAGAGCAGGATAGCCGGTAGTAGGGCCCCCTTGTCTATGAACACGTCTAAGGTGAGATACACGGGGATTAGCGTTGTTAAAGCTAGGATGAGTGAGAGAACCCACCTAGGCCCCACCGAGGTTATAGTCCAACCCCTTAGGTAGCTTAAAAGGAAGCCTACCATTAGTATGAAGAACACGTGCGTTCCTCTCTGCAACTGCGTTAAATCCAGCACTCCAATCCTATACCAATAGGATAGGGGAGTGTAGGGGTGCGCTATAAGGTATAGGTGGTATAAAGCCCCGATAAGGGCTATTAGAAAAAGTATTCTCTCAACCACGTTCTTGGAGTTCACAGCCCCTACCTCCTCTTGAGGATTCCAACCTCCTCATAGTATCTAAGAGCCCCCTCATGGTACGGTATTACCCCTCCGTAGAATAAGAGTGCGTTCTCAAGCTTGGTATCCCTAGCGGCTGGGACAGCTCTATGTAGTAAGCCGATGTTCTCGAATACAGCCTTCGTTATCCTATACACGACATCTACTGGGGCATCCTTATGGCATACGAACATGTTCCAGAATGTTAGTGTAGGCGTGTCCTCAGGTGTACCGTAGACACCTTTAGGTATGACACCCGGGCTGGCAAGACCTGGGTATAGTGCTGCGAAAGCTGTAGCTGTAGCTTGGTCTATTGGTACAAGGTATAACTGCTTACCCCTCGCCGCGAGGGCCTTAGCGAGCTCGACTATAGAGCCTGTTGGTAGCCCTCCAGACCAGAAGTACGCATCTATGGCTCCATCCCTTAACGCTGTGGCACTCTCGGCAGCTCCAAGCCTCTCCCACTTAGCGAAATCCCTCGCTGGGTCTATTCCAACAAGCTTTAGTACTAGGAGGGCTTCAACCTCCGTCCCGCTACCAGGAGCTCCTGTTGAAACCCTCTTACCCTTAAGGTCTAGGAGGCTCTTAATCCCGGAGTCCGTTGTGGTCACTATGTGTAGGTAGTTTGGATACATAGCCCATAATATGGCTATTGGTGCAGGGTTACCCTTAAACCTCTCATGCTGACCGGTATAAGCTAGGTATGCCGAGTCTGGGAGGACGGTTGCACAGTATATGACACCCTTTGATAGATCGGTCTTATCCCTTATAAGTACTAGGTTGTCAATGGAAGCTGCAGTCTGTATACTAGTAGCCTCTATGCCGGTAAAGTTCGCTATAATCCCTGCAACCACCCCTCCGTAGTAGAAGTAGACGCCTCCAACACCCCCAGTTGCTATTATAATACTCCACTTAGCGGGCCCGGGTGTTGGCGTTTGCGTGGGAGGAGTGGCTGTCGGTGTCTGCACTCCAGGCGTTTGCGTGACCTGGGTTGGTGTTTGCGTGGCAGGGGCTTCGGTAGGAGCTCTTAGTATGAAGGCTGCTGCAGCTATTAAGGCCACGATTATAAGCGCTACTATTGCATAAGCTAGGGTTCTCAAGGTCACCCCCCGGCATCCTCGGCTCTTCGTAATACGTGATCCGGGGGATCTTATAAACCTTACTCTCTACATTTCTATGTTGAAGACTAGCTCAAAACGTGTTGGGGGTTGGTGTGATGCTTGAGGGTGTTAGGGTTCTCGATTTTACTAGGTCTCTTGCGGGCCCCTTTGCTACCATGGTTTTAGGTGATCTAGGTGCTGATGTTATTAAGGTTGAGCCTCCTGGTGGTGATGAGACTAGGCTCTGGGCTCCTCTTGTTGGTGGTGAGAGCGTCTACTTCATGTCCATTAATCGTAATAAGAGGAGTATTGTTATTGATCTTAGGAGGAGTGAGGGTAGGGAGATTGTGTACAAGCTTGTTAGGGTTAGCGATGTCGTTATAGAGAATTTCAGAGCAGACGTGCCCAGGAAGCTTGGTATAGACTATGAGACCCTTAGG
>JAPYWV010000087.1 GCA_028276165.1 Acidilobaceae archaeon | reverse complement strand
GGTAGTGGGTGGACTGTTACTGAGCCTTTCAAACCAGTCGTAAAGGATGGTAGGCTTTACGGTAGAGGTGCTGTGGACATGAAGGGTGGTATAGCTGCGACCCTCGGGGCCTTCAAGCTTATAAGGAGCTCTGGCTATAGGCCGAGGCTTGTCGTTGAGGCTGGCTTCGTCCCAGATGAGGAGATTGGTGGCAGGTGTGGTACAGGCTACCTGGTAGAGTACATGGGTAGAGCTCCGGACTACGTTCTAATACCTGAGCCTAGTGGTCTGAAAGCCCCATGGCATGGGCATAGGGGTTTGTTGTGGGTTACCGTTAAGGTTAAGGGTTTAAGTGCACATGCTAGCACACCATGGCTTGGTAGAAACGCATTCCTACTAGCATCCCAGGTTGCCCTAGAGCTACAGAGGATGATGAGCTCCGTATACCCGGCTAGGAGGTCTAAGTATAGGGTGGAGCCTGTAGAAGCCTCAATGCCTACAGCCATGATTGGTGGTGTTGCAGGCGTAGTAGGGGGTGGTAAGACGAACCAGGTACCCGGGGAGTTCATGTTCACGATAGACAGGAGGCTTATACCCGAGGAGAGTGTTGCAGGGGCGCTTGAAGAGCTTAGAGCAATGATAGCGTGGGCTACACACCTAGTGGGAGCTGATTACGAGCTAAAAGTGGATTACAGTGCAGAGCCGGCTATAAACGAGCCTGGGGAGCTATACGAGGCCCTAAGAGAGGCAGCGGAACAAGCGGGGGTCATGATAGGGGAGCCAGTGGTATGCCCAGGAGGCCTGGACATGTGGTACTACACAAGGGCCGGGAGCAAAGCCCTAGCATACGGGCCCGAGTACAGGACGGCACATGCACCAGACGAGCATATAAGCTTAGAGGAGCTAGAAAAGCTAATACAGGTGTACGCAAACCTCATAGTAGCGCTAGACAGGAGGATTGAGGGGGGTAGAGGAAACTTATTAAGCCCGGGCAGGCTATAGAGTAGATATAGGGTACCCCGCCGTAGCTCAGCGGTAGAGCGCCCGGCTGTAGTGGGACGGGCAGGCCTGCACCATCGGGGCCTGTGGGTGGTCACCCGCCTGCAGGCACCGGGTGGTCGGGGGTTCGAATCCCCCCGGCGGGACCACCCTTCACCTCCTAGCCTTCCTCAACATGTAAGCTGTGTATGCTACGGCTATCGAGAGGGCTGTAAGTGTTACTAGGGTGGCTAGAGCGTTTAAAGCGTTCTGGCTTGCGAACTCCGATATGCCAGGTCTTCTAGCCCTATTCCATATCAGTATTGGTAGTGTGTAGAACCCAGGTCCTGTTGTGAATAGTGTTTTTATGAAGTTTGTGAAGCTTAGGAGGAATGTTATTGCTAGTGCTGCTACTATCCCTGGCATCGCTAGGGGTAGGATTATGTCCTTGAATATCCGTAGTCTCCCAGCTCCAAGGGTTCTAGCAGCGTCCTCCAGCTCCTCGAACCTGACCCTTGAAACGGTTAGTGTCACGTAGGCGAATGCTAGGTTGAAGGCTGTATGTCCTAGCATTACCGTTAACCACCCTTTCTCCACGCCTAGGTAGGTGAACGCTAGGAATAGTGCTACGGCTTCAGCAACCTCCGGCATAACTATTGGTGGGTAGACGAGTGCATCTACAGCCGTCAACCTCCTACCCCGGACCTGGAGGGCTGCTAGGAGGGCTATGGAGACGCTTAGGGTTGAGCTCACAATAGCTATCGTTAGGCTGTTCACTAACGCTATGTGGGCTTCACTATCCCTTAGGAGTAGCTGGTACCAGTACGTAGTGAAGCCCTCCCACACCCCTACGTAGGGGCTTGAGTTGAAGCTACTAACCACCATGAAGGCTATCGGTGTGTAGAGTAGGAGTGCGATAGCGTAGGTGTAGGCTCTTAGTAGTTGCTTGGAGCTCATAGAAGCCACCCTTTGAACCTCCTGTAGGCTAACACTATGGATAGCACGGAGAGCACTGTAATCACTATGGCTAGAGCTGCACCCCTACCCCAATCGTCACCAGCTAGGATTAGAGTGTATATGAGGGGGCCTACCGTGAACCCCCTGACACCACCTAGTAGTGATGGTATGACGAGCTCGGTGAAGCTCATGAGGAGTACTAGTGTTGAGCCTACGAGGACTCCTGGGACAGCGTAGGGTATTATGATCCTAGCCCATATGTCTAGAGCTCCGGCCCCAAGGGTTCTAGCTACATCAACGATATGCGGGGGTATCCTAGCTAGGGATGCATATAAAGGTAGGAGCATGAAGGGTATGTAGTCGTAGACCATCCCCACCATTAGCGCTAAGAACCCCTCCCTGACACCCACCATGTAGAGGAGGCTTTTCAAAGCCCAAGCTCTTAGTAGGAAGTCTATCCAGAAGGGTGTTGTAAAGATGACAAGTAGTAGGATCCTCTCGAAGCCACGAGAGTATAATGCTATGTAGACGGCTACGGGGAGTGTTAGAGCTAGTGTAGCTAGAACAGTTGCAACGGCTATGGTTAGGCTGTAGAGTATGACGTTTAGGTAGACTGTGTTGGTGATGACGTCTAGGTAGAAGTCTACTGTGAAAACCCCTCTAACCCTATCGTAGAAGCTGTAGTAGACTAGCGCTATGTTGGGAGCGTAGAAGAGTAGGAGTAGAGCTACGACCAGGGGGGCTACGGCTATGACTAGACTACGTTCTACCACTATTAAACCCCCTTACGTCTGAGAGCTTCCACCCAACTCTAACCCTAGAACCTAGGCTGACACCCTGCCTCACGAACTCCCTCCTAGGCACTAGGAGCCTCAAAGACCTATTGTTGACGTTAACCTCTAAGCTTACAAAAGCCCCCTGGAATACTATGTCCTCCACTACACCCTCGTATACTACGTCAACATCACCGTTAGGGTTGAGGATTACATCCTCAAACCTTAATGCTACAAGGCCGTCCGAGTTCAAGCCAGCGAACCTCGAGTCCAGTATGTTAGCATCTCCAAAAAACGAGGCTACATACAAGTCCCTTGGGTTCTCGTAGACCTCCCTTGGGGTGCCAACCTGGACTACATAGCCATCCCTCATAACGGCTATCACATCACCTACGGCCATGGCCTCTAGCTGATCGTGGGTTACATAGATCGTCGTTATCCTAAGTGACCTCTGTATCCTCCTAACCTCCTCTAGGAGCTTCTGCTTAACCTTGTAGTCTAGGTGTGCTAGGGGCTCATCTAGTAGGAGCACCTTAGGCTCTATGACGAGAGCTCTAGCAAGTGCAACCCTCTGTTGCTGACCACCGCTAAGCTCCGTAACCCTCCTATTGTAGAAACTCCTATCGAGGCCAACAAGGTCTAGAACCTCCCTAACCCTCCTCTCAAGCTCTAAACCCCTTACACCTCTAACCCTAAGCCCGAAGGCGACGTTCTCGAAGACGCTCATGTGAGGGAAGAGTGCTAGATCCTGGAAAACCATCCCAACATCCCTTCTCTCAGCTGGAACCCTTGTATAGTCAACACCGTTAAAGTAAACCCTACCCCTATCAGGCTCTAGGAGGCCTGCTGCGATTTTAAGTAGTGTAGTCTTACCGCAACCACTTGGGCCTAGGAGTACTGTTATCCTCCCCCCGGGGGCTGTTAGGGTAACCCCTCTTAGTGCAATAACAGCTCCATAGCTCTTCCATACATCCTCAAATCTAACTTCGACACCGGCCACCTCAACCCCCAGTGTTCAGGCCCCCCTTGGCCTTCATATGCTCCAGGCCTTTTTAGGCTATCCTCCTCCTCATCATATAGTATGCTATTACCACTAATACTACTATGACGGCTAGTACCACTGCGGCTACGGGCATCCACCGTGTTTCAGCCATTACCTCTGTGTGAACCATCGTTACGAGTCTAAGCATCTCCTCGTCGAATACAGGGCTTGGTATTAGCTTCACATCGGCTGGCGGGTATACCAGGGGGTCTTCTAGGATAGCCTTTAACTCCTCATCCCCAGTCTTCTCAGCAACCTCCTCTAACAAGCTCTTCTTAACCGATGACGAGTAGTATACTGCCTTGACGTTCCTAGCTGCTATATCTGGTCTTAACAGGTAGTCTATGAACATGTGTGCTTCCCTAACATTCCTAGCATCCCTGGGTATCACTAGGAAGTCTACCCAGAAGTACGCTCCATCCTTTGGGATGACGAACCCTATATTGGGGTTCTCCTCTCTAACAACTAGTACATCACCACTCCAGGCTTGAGCTAGGCATAGCTCTCCCCTTGCTAGAGCTGGCATGTACTGAGCGGCACCCCAGAAGCCTGCGAGGTAGCCTTTAATCCTCCTAAGATGCTCTATAACCTCCCTCATAACCCTCCCATTCCAGCTACCCCTATCCGTTATATCGTAGCCTAACGCTATCATGGTGGCTTCAACAACATCACTGAGCTCCTCTAGCAGGGAGACCCTACCCTTATACCTCTCAAGGAACCTTGGGTCCAGGAACTCCCTCCAGGTTTCAGGTGGTTTCCCGACACACCTTGAATCATAGGCTATCCCCGTGATACCCCACATGTACGGTACAGCGTAATCCTGCCTGGGATCGGCTGGGTGTGAGGCCACTATGGGGTCGAGGTTAGCAATGTTAGGTATAAGGCTTTTATCGAGAGCTCTCACCAAACCCCTCTCTATGGCAAGCCTAACATGGGTATGAGCTATGACTATGACATCGTAGCCGCCACCCCCAGCGCTAAGCTTAGCCCAAGCCTCCTCAGCAGCCTCATACTCATCGTATACAACCTTAATCCCAGTCTCCCTCTCGAAATCCTCCAAGACACTCTTATCAATGTACTCGCTGTAGTTGTAAACCCTAACAACCCTCTCCTCACCAAAACCAACAACAGGGTGTAGGAGAGTAGCGACAACAAGGCCAAGCAGGAAACCGACCACCAGGCGAGCTAAAAACCTCACACCAAGCCACCAAACAACCCTGAAAAACATAGACCCTATAAGCGTAACATGTCAGCGCTGAGAAACACTAAGACGATACCAGGAGCCATAGAGGGGATCTAGGCGGAGAGGCCGTGGCCATAACCCGCCTTCAGTACTACAGCGGCATTAGACTCAGCGGTCCCCCCAGGGGGCTGCACGGCCCTCATAGCCCCCCAGCCTTGCTCAGCCAGGGTCGGCCGTTTCAACGCATCCCCCGGGTTACTCAGCCGGTTACTACCCCCCGGTCACCCAGGGGGTCTCACGGCATCCTCGACATCCCCGGGGGCCGTGTCGTTTCTGTGCCGTTGCCACGGGTATCACCCGTGCCCCTTACGGGGCCTGGCCTCCGTGTTGAGGGCGGTGTGTCCTCAGGCCCTAGGCCCGTGGGCCGCTGGCCACGGCCTCCCCTATGCCCTCCCCGCATCCTAGGGTAGTGAGCTACAGCTTATATTGCTTCACAGCTAGTCTCCATGCTCTACTGGTTTTAGAGCTCAGCAAACCCCGCCTCTAAAGGTGGGAGTTCGATGTACTCGGCATTCTAGAGCTCCTCTACCCACCTATCATGTCCTCCACTATCGCTAGTGCATCCTCGACAACTATCATCTAAACCCCTTCTAGCCCTTATTAGGATATAGCCCGCCCCCCATAGTAGTTGGATTCCATCTCTTTAAGAGCTCCAAGGCTCCTTTCAAGCCTCCAGGTTACCTCTCCTAGGTTTACTCCTCTAAGCTCTCGTTCTAGGAATCTTACGTTCATTGAGGTACCTTGCAACCCCTAGGTCTAATGTTATCTCAACGCTGAGTACATTAAACTACGTGGTACTATACGTAGATAGTGGGGTTGTAGAGCCCCTCTAATGGAGCTTGAAGCCCCACACTAGCTTAGAAGCCACCATAGTCTACGCCAGTAGCCCCCCTTAACCCGGGGATCGCTCTAAGACAGCTCTTCCCCCGTTCTCGTCGAGGCCTCCCAGGAGAGGTTCACACTTAAAGTTTTCAATACGTCCTTCAACCATGTGACCGCAAGTACAAAACTCTCCACCTAGAGCTCCTTAATGCAGGTATCACTTACATGAAGTCCAGCCATCAAGCAAGGGTTAGGAGCCTCAGGATTTCCCCATTGTTAAACCCAGTTTAGGGGTGAGCGAGCCTCTACAACCTAACAGCTTCCGCTCACGGCCATGAAGGGGGTTACTTAGAACGATGATAGCCTTACCACTTAGAGCTCCAAGCCAAACACCTCAACCCTATGGGCGTTCTGGTAACAAATACAGCTAGGCTGAACTATAGAGCTCCCCGGTAACTTGCTAGATCGGGGCTTAAGGTAACCTCCGGATGTCTTTTGAGCTCCCAGCTTTAGAAAAATTCCAGTTGTAGTGTAGTAATTCTAAGTCTCGTATATATAGTACATACTCCTGCTTTTAAACCCTCGTCTTCTCTCTCTAGGTGAAGTGTGGTGTTATTGGGAGCTCTTAGGCTGTTCTCCGGCCTCGCCTTAGCTGTTATCATTGTGTTTGCTATTACAGCTCCTCTAGCCTCTGTTCTCCAA
>JAPYWV010000011.1 GCA_028276165.1 Acidilobaceae archaeon | reverse complement strand
TGAACCCTAGGCTGTCAAGCTCCCTAGCTAGGAGCTCCGCAGCCTCCTCATAGTGCTCTCCAGCTGGGGATACTGTGGGTATGGATATTAGCTTCGAGAGAACAGCCATAGAGTAGTTTAGAGCATCCTCAACAAGGCCCCTCTCGAACACAAAGACCACCCCATACCATAGCCTAAAGGGGGTTTTAGGAGCTTATAAAACTACATATGCACTTCCCCCTGCTTGGGTGTAGGTTTTGTCGTGCATTAAGGTTATACTGGCTGGGACGGGATCGGCTATAAACCCTCTTAGAGGTCAAGTCTCCCTCCTCCTGGATATGGGTGGTAGTATGCTCGTAGTCGATGTTGGTTGCAGTGCCCCTAATGTTGTTGAAAGGCTTGGGTATAGGCTTGATGAGGTCGAACACTTCATAGTAACCCATACCCACTACGACCACCTATGCGGGCTTCCAATGGTGGCTTTCATTAAAACCTTTAGGAGTAGGGAGCCAGAGCTGAAGGTCTACACTGTGGCTTCAGGTGTTGATACGATAAGGCATGTTCTAAACCCGGTGGTTGCTGGGAGGGGTGTAAGCTACAGCATCCACCCTGTAACACCAAGATCCCAGGTGTTGGTTGGAGATGGGGAGGTGAGGTTCATAGAGGCAAGTCACACTATTGAAACCGTAGGGGTTGTAGTGAGGTACGCTGGGCTGAAGGTGGTGATTAGCAGTGATACGAGGCCCACGGAGGCCTACGCGTTAGAGGCTGAGGGGGCGAGCCTGGCAGTCCACGAGGCTACACTACCGTCTACGATGAGAAGAGAGGCCATGATGACGGGGCATAGTGTGGTCGAAGACGCCTTAAAACAGGTTTCAAGAGCAGAGCAGGCGGTACTCTACCATCTAACACCATGGAGCGAGGTGGAGGCAGTGGAGGCAACAGCCAGGAATAAAAGGGTCCAGGTGGTGCCAGACGGAACCATAGTGAAGATATGCTAGGAGACGTTGTAAGGGGGGTAGGAGGAATATCGTACGGGTAAAATCAATTGTGTAAACTTAGAGCCCCAGGGGCTTCAAACCCCCTGGGGCTTAAGCCTATTCCAATGACCTCTCGAAACCACCACCCTCAACTATCCTAGGTCTAAGCACTGATTTTATGTACTCGAACGCTGCTACAGGGTTCGTGTGCATTCCACAGCTGTAGACATCCACCGTAGCAAACCTGTACTCAGGCCACGTGTGTATCGTTATATGACTCTCCAATACTATGGCTACAACGCTTATCCCAAGACCTATCTTCCACGCCTTAACATCTAAAACCTTCATGTTACCTACACGGGCTGCCTCTACAACCACATCTCTTAGGGCATCCTCGTCCATCAATATCTCAACGTTATCACAATCGATAAAGTTACCGTAGACGTGGTAGCCGTAGACTCTAGGCTTACGCTCCAGCCCTAACTCCCTAACTCCAGCTAGAACCCCCATCACCCCCCACCCCCCTATGTGGTTCAACGATCAGCGAATATAAGCTTAATGCTCTCCTATGAAAGCTACCTGGCTTTAAACCCCCGCCAGCCTTCCCTACTATGGTGTATGTCTTGAATTCTAGTTTAGAAGATTTAATTGATAGGATTTATGTTAAGGTAGAGTTGCTTGAAAGCAGAATTAGTCTTATGGCTAGAGGTGAGGATAGGGTTGTCATCCAGGTTCTCGATCTACTCAACCAGATCTACGATCTACTAGCAGAGCTTAGGCGTAGTGTTAGGAGTAGGTGTACCTAGCTTCTAGGAGCTCTCCTCACCCTGATCACGTGGTCTTCCTTGCCGACTACCACTACCTTCTCCCCCTTCTTTATCTCATCTTCGCTTACAGCCTTCCAGTACTCACCCTCCACTATAACGTAGCCGGGCTTGCCGGGGCCTATGTCATCTATTGCCTCCCCCAAGCTACCCTCAAGCCTCCATATACGTGGTTTAGTCCTTCCGACCTGGAGCACCTTGTATACCAGGAATGCTGTTGCAACACCAGCTCCAATGCCTAGAGCGTAAATGTACAGTATGATCTGGTTGAGGTACTCACCTGATATGGAGAACCCCCCGGGGCCTGGGATTGCCGGTAGTAGTACTATGCCTAGTACCAGCATTACTATACCAGTACCACCTATTATCCCGAAGCCGGGTGTGTTGAGCTCTATGAAGATTAGTATGGCGCCGAGGGCTATCAATACTATCGACGCTATGTTCGGGTTTAAACCTGAGCCTAGGAGGCCTAGTATTATGAATAGGAGCCCGAGGGCTATCCCTGGTACGTTAGCTGAGGCTATGCTGAATATGAGTGCTAGGACGCCAACGGATAATAGCACACCTGATATCAGGGGGTCTGATAGTGTTTTTAGAAGCCACTCTGAGGGGCTTAGGCTTATGAACTCGTAGCTTCCATCAAGCTCTAGTTTAACCCTCTCACCGGTGTAAAGGGCTACTATGAGCCCGTTAACCTCTCTAATCAAATCCTCCCTACTATAAGCTACTACATCTACGACCTTATATTTTAGCGCATCCCAGGCACCATAATTGTCGTTGTATAAAACGAACCTGATGAGAGCTGTAGCATTCCTACCCTTAGATGCACCGTGCTCGCATAGTGTTTGTATTATCGGGTTTATAATCTTGGTCTCGTTGACAGGAGCATACCTACCAGATGTGGGATCGTAGGTTACGGGCTGCAGAGACCCTATTATGGTCCCAGGCTGCATTGCTGCTATGTGTGTTGAGACGAGTATTAGTGTACCAGCGCTCTCAGCCCACTTATCAACAACATAGCCTATGACTGGAACCCTACCCCTCGTAATCTCCGATACCATATCTGTAGCTACATCAGCTAAACCACCTGGGGTGTTGAGCTCCACTATTAACGGGTATCTCTTAGACTCGGCCTCCCTAAGAGCTCTAACGAGATACTGTTTAGCCCAGGAGCCTATAATGCCATCTATCCTAATCACGTAAACCTTAGGCCCCACTATCCCATCATATGAACCCTCACGTCCTACAATCCCGTACCTCTTCTCAACAACACCACAGTACTGCGACCCTAGATCCTCGGAGCCTGCCTCGCTGGCTAGAAGTGGGGCTAGAGCAAGAAAGACTATGAGGGGTATGGGGTGAAGCCTTCTAGGCAAGGAGCTCTAACCCTCTCTAACCTGCTCCTCAACACGTGGTTGAGGTTGAGCCTGTGCTCTAAGCATCCCAGCGATCACGCCCATCATCTCGTTAGAGCCTAGCATTGTGGGGGTTACTATGACCATGTTCTTCTCCCTAGCAATCTCTATTAGTGTCTGGAGCTCCCTAAGCCTAACGGCTATAGGGTGCTTCTCGTATATCATGGCGGCTTCAGCCATTATAGCTGCAGCCTGCCTCTCACCCTCAGCCTCTATGATCCTAGCCCTCCTCCACCTCTCAGCCTCAGCCTGCTTAGCCATAGCTCTTAACATGCCCTCAGGTAGCTTAACCTCCTTCAAGGTAACAGCTGTAACCTTAATACCCCACGGGTCTGTAACCTGATCTAGGATCTCCTGTAGCCTCTTATTAATCTCCTCCCTCTTTGTTAGGAGATCGTCTAACTCAACCTGGCCAACAACGTCTCTTAAAGTTGTCTGACCATACATCAATACAGCATAGTGGTAGTTCTCGATCTTCGTGATAGCCTTCTCGGGGTCGAAGACCTTGTAGTAGATTACAGCGTCGACACCCACAGTAACGTTATCCTTGGTTATTATCTTCTGCTCGGGCACATCCACGGTCACTATCCTTAAATCAACCTTAACCATGGAGTCTATGAAGGGGATTAGGAAGAACAAGCCGGGGCCTTTAACACCGAGAAGCCTACCAAGCCTGAAGACAACAGCCCTCTCATACTCCCTAATAACCCTAATGCTCATAGCTAGTAGTGTAACGATTATCAGGGCTACGAATGCTAGGAAGGGTAGAACCTGAAAGCCTATAAAATCTCCGTCAACCACCACAAGACCCCTCCAACAAATATGTGGAGCCTGAGCCTAATATAAGTCAATATGGTACCATCCTGTAACCGTTGAAATTGTCTAACCATAGCTTCTCAAACTTCACCGTAGCTAGCTCCATTGGAGTAGTTATGTCGCCTTCGATGTTCAAAAGCCTCTCGAAGTCACTCTCATCCAGGAACCCGATCCTAGCTATGTAGAAGGCACATGTCGGGGTTACCACAGCCTCGAAGAGAGCTAGATCTGTTAGAGCGTACACAGCGCTTCTAACATCAGCTCTTGAGAACCCACAGGAGCCCTCAGGGTGCGTGTGTACTGCAGCTAACACCTCTATAGTGGGAATCGACACTTTATACCTATCCCCTTCGAGTAATACGAGCGAGCCATCCCCCATATACAATGCTATGAACTCAACGCCACTCCTGGTAGTTGTATACGATAGCTTTCTTAGAATCCCCGAGTCCAAGTTTATAACAATTCTAGGTAGAATCTCGTATACCGTTCTTAGCCTTAAACCGTGACTGAGTGCGCTTGAAGATCTAATGTGGATTAGAACACCTAGGCCTTCGAGCTCCAACTCCCTCTCCTCAAGCCAGGAAGCTCCACTAACGAGGACCTCCACATCACTACTATTCAACAGTAGGTCGATAGGATGGAGACTGGGGTTGTTAAAGCTTAAGGTAACCTTATCCACGTCTAGCTCCTCCGCGTCAAACTCTATAACCTTGATAATGGATCCTAGAATGGCTAGAGCCCTTGAACCCCCGGATACTAGCCTACTTTGGAACTTCATGGTCCTCCAGACACCATCATATACAATCCACTTTAAGTCTATGCTGTTATCCTAAGCTTATATGGTTACGCTCCGCATCGTGGGTTTTATGTAGTACCTAGTTATAGGTCTCACCCACCCCTCAACTCCTAGGTGTTGTACGTGAGGTTAGGTGAGGTTCTCCTAGCCTTAGGTAGTCTTGCTAGGACTGGGTGGATGCTGAGGGGTGTTCCTGCTGCTATAGCTGAAAGTGTGTCAGAACATCTCTTCATGTCAGCTATCATAGCCTACGAGCTCTCCATGGAAGCTAGGAGGGCTGGTTTCAACGTGGATCCTGGGAGGGCTGTACTCATAGCCCTCTCCCACGATCTAGCTGAGGCTGTGATAGGTGATATATCGAAGAGAGCTGGAATTGAGGAGGCTAAGGTGGAGGCAGAGCTTAGGGCTTACGATGTGCTAGATGTATCCCCCGATCTAAAGAGCTTATACCAGGAGTACAGGGAGGGGTCAACGCTTGAAGCTGTGATAGCAGGGATTAGTGATAACCTTGCAACATACCTTAAGGCTAGGTTCTATGAGAGGTTAGGGTATACGGTTGGGGATATAGCTGAAGGTAGCCTTAGGAGAGCGTTAGAGCTAGCCTCCCGTAGGGGCCTAGAGGATATCGTAAGGTACATGTTGGGGAGGTTAGAGCATTAGCTCCCTGAATAGCAACATTGCGTATATGAACGTTATGAAGTGTAGGTAGAGCATAGGCATCAGTATACACTCCCCACGAACCCCTCCGACAGGGCAGTCCTCGAATTTAAAGGTGATCAGGGGTATGTAGTAGGGTGTCTCCACAACCGGCATTATGGCTGTAAGGGCTAGAGCGACACTTACATAGGATAGGGTTATTAGGAGGAATTTAACTAGTATGGTTCTAAGTATCAAGCTTCTAGCTCTCCTATACTCAGGCTCCCTACTCTTAGCCTTCCTAGCAACCCTCTTACTCCTAATGTAGGCTGTAAGCGATCTATACTCGGATGCAATCTCAAGAGCCCTCCTGACATCCTCGTAGGGGTACAGTGCCCTGTACAAGCTTACAGCGATGTAGAGCGATGCTATGGACACTACTATGGCTATCAACGGTGTAGGGTTCAAGGCTGGAGGCCTCCTAGAGCCTCTAGTATCCTTAATGCGGCCTCCTCAGGAGCCCCCTCCCTGTTATTGACGATCAACACCGTGGACGCATACCTCACAGCACTAGCTATGGCGGCAACCCTAGCCTGCTCCATCAACTCCCTAACCCCCTCAACCCCCCCTATGTCGGCTCTAAACCTACCCCTATCCCTAGCCTGCCTCTCAGCTACAACCTCTGGTTCGGCTTCAACAACAACGATCATGTCAGGCTTAAGCTTCTCAATGACGTTGAAGGGAAGCCCGGGGAGGTAGCCTGAAGGTGTTTTCACCAGAGCATGTGTATCAACAACTAGGAAATCCCGCTCTCCCAGCTCCCTACTGGCATCCTCCACCATCCTCGATGCAGCTAGCGTTTGAAGAGCTAGCTGCCTCCTTAAGGGTAGCCTTCTAAGCTCATCCCTACTCCTAACAATGCCCTCCTTTAAAGCCGTTTCCAGCATGTAATCGCCGAAGTTTACAACCTTAAGCTTCAACCCCCTCTGCTGAGCCATCCTAGCTAGGTGCTCTAAGACCGTCGTCTTACCGACACCTGGGACCCCTGTTACGACTACCACTTTGAAGGGGTTCCTGTCAGCCTCCACTACTCTTCACCCAGTATCCTTCTGAGTAGTGGGTATGCTTCTAGAGCTCTCTCCCTGATTATCAGCGCGTAGTACTGGTTTATTATGCCCACTCCTAGGAGTAGCCCAGTCCCGGTACCGTAGGCTCCGAATATGTCTGCTACTATCACTATACCAGCTACTATCAAGCTACTTAGCACCGCCAACGGGTATATGTACTGGCCTAGTACGGCTTCCACGGCCTGCGGGTTCCTCCTAACCCCTGGTATCTCCAGGCCCCCCTTAACAAGCCTTTGAGCTTGCTCTCTGGGATTAAGCCCTGCTATTTCAACCCAGAGTAGGCCGAAGATAACGGCCATCACAGTCCATGAGATGGCGAAGGTTAACGTTCTTAACGGGTCTAGGGAAGCCTCTATGACCCCCCTTGGGGGGGTTATGTAGTGTAGAGCTGTCGAGTACGCCTGGTAGAACCAGTGTGTGGGGCCTAGGAAGTCCCTTAGTATGCCTTGTACTAGCTGTAGGTCTGATACCAGGATTCCCACAAGTAGTATGGGTATGTTTGTTACGTAGATGAACTGTAGTGGGACCCTACTCCTAATACCCCTAAACCTAGGTGATGTGACGGGTATCTCGACTTTCATGGCCTGAACGTATGCAAGGAAGAGTATCATGGTGGTTGTTGCAAGAGCCCCTGTTACATCGGGGTACGCGTTAGGCCTAGCTAGTAGTAGTGCACTCCTCTCATTTACTAAAGCCGGTAGTAGCCCGTAGTTGACAACACCCGGCACTACGCCCATGAAGCTCCAGAACACACTTTGAGCAACACCAGCTAGTATGAATAGGCTAACAGCACTACCTATACCCCAACCCTTCTGTAGGAGCTCGTCGAACAATATGACCATGTAGGCTCCGAACGCTAGCTGCAGAATGACCAACACCATGGTGGTAACAGTAGGCTCAACACCGGTTCCAGCCCAGTACCTCTTACCAATAACGAAGGCTGTCGCCTCGAAGAAGGCGAAGAGTATAGAGAGGGTCTTCTGGGCACCGGTGAACTTCCTCCTAGCCTCAGGTTGTGTTAAATCCAAGTCTATGATCTTAGCCCCAACAAGGATCTGGAGTATCAGACCAGCGGTCACTATAGGTCCTATACCCAGCTCCATGAGGGTACCAGCACTACTAGCGAAAATGATCCTAAGTAGCTCGAACTGCGTTGTGGCAGCCTGCCTTGGGATACCGTAGAGAGGGATATTAGCCATAATGAAATAGAGTATCAAGACAAGCCCTGTTATAGTAAGCCTCCTGTAAAGCGTTGGTCTCGGAGCAGGCTTACTAACACTAGGCAATCTCTCAGCTATACTAGCAAGTAACCCGAGCACATCAGGCATCCAGACTTTACACCGAGAACACTAGCAACATCTAGCCCTTTAAAACCTGATAATAGGAGTTGGAAAGCCCCCTAAGCCGGTATGACATGGTGCGGGGGGTGGGATTTGAACCCACGCAGGCCTACGCCAACGGGTCTTAAGCCCGCCCCCTTTGACCTGGCTCGGGCACCCCCGCTCCGTTAGATTATAAAGGTATAGCTAGGGCTTTAAACGCTTTAACTAGTAGCTCAGGTGCATTCCGCCATCCAATGGTATTAGGGCTCCTGTTATGTATGATGCCCTCTCCGATGCTAGGAATGCTACTAGAGCTCCTAGCTCTCTTGGATCCCCCATTCTACCTAGTGGTACCTTGGATGTTCTCCTCTTCAACGCTTCCTCAAGGCTTATCCCAAGTCTCCTGGCATCGGCTTCCGCTAGTTGTCTAACCCTCTCCGTCAGTATATCGTATGGTAGGATTGCGTTAACAGTTATGTTATACCTGGCTAGCTCTAGGGCTAAGGTTCTAACGAGGCCTACTACCGGCATCCTCATTATATTACTTGTGGCTAGGTTCTCTAGGGGTCTTATGAGGGCTATCGAGCCTATGAATATTATCCTACCCCACCTACCCCTCATCATAAGCTTAGCTGCTTCACGTGAAACCCTTAGAGCGCTCATGACAAGGAGTTTAAATGAATCCTCCCAATCCTCATCACTTATATCGAAGAACCCCCCGGGCTTGGGGCCTCCCGTGCTATACACTAGGATGTCGAGCTTACCATATCTGTTATCTATGTAGCTGAATAGGCCATCAACATCCTCCTTCACCCTCAAATCGCCTGGGTAAATGTCTACGTTGACACCACTAGCAACCTCTCTAATCCTCCTCCTAGCCTCTTCAAGCCTCTCCCTACTCCTAGAGAATAGTATGACATCTGCCCCCTCAAGTGCTAGCTCTAAGGCTGAGGCGAAGCCTAAACCGGAGCTACCACCAGTAACTAGAGCTAGCTTCCCCCTAAGACCTAGATCCATTGTGGTACACCCCTTCATAGTAGGAGGTCTAGTAGTGTTATAATCCTCGGTGCCTCCTCCTCTGGGAAGCAGTAGTGTACTCTTGTGTACTGCCTCCTGAACTCTATAACTTCCTCTCTGACCTTCGCGGGATCCTTCTTCTCGATTAACACCTTGTACATGAGCTCCGCTATATACTTCATCTCCGACTGCTTCATCCCAATTCTTGTAACCTCCTGAACTCCCAGCCTTATACCACTTGGATCCTTCACCGCCTCTGGCGGGTCTACTGGTAGTAGGTTCTTGTTCACAATTATGTTAGCCTCCTCCAGCCTCTGGGCAGCCCAAGCTCCTCCCCCTAGGTTCCTAACGTTTAACAGGACCTGATGGCTCCTGGTGTATCCAAGCTTTTCCCCTAGCACGTTGAACCCGTACGCTGCCAGCTCTTCTGCTAACGTTCTAGCATTAGCTACTATCTGCCTAGCATACTCCTCCCCATACTCAGCCATTTCAAGTGCTGTTATCAACGTTGCGGGTATCCTGTGTAGGTGGTGGTTACTTACAAACCATGGGAATATCGTTTTACCAACTGCCTTGTACACACCCTCATCCCTAAACGCTATCATGCCACCCTGCGGCCCTGGGAATGTCTTGTGGGTTGAAGCTGTCATAACATCAGCTCCGTGGTCCAGGGGGTTCCTCCAAACACCACCTATGATGAGGCCTAGGACGTGTGCTGCATCGTAGACAAGCTTCCCGCCCACGCTGTGTATCGCATCAGCTATCTCCCTGACAGGGTGGGGGAATAGGTATACACTACCACCTAGGACTGCGAACTTAGGCTTCTCGAACTCTATGACCTTAACAGCTTTATCAACGTCAACGTTCATCTCATCCTCGTTATAGGGTAGATCAATCTGCTTTATGCCTAGGGCTCCAAGTGTGCCGAACTTAGTGTGGCTCACGTGAGCTCCAGCCTGGACGGGGGCTATAACAGCTTTATCCCCAGGCTCCCCTAGGACTCGGAATACAGCGGCATTAGCTATAGTACCACTTATAGGCCTAAGCTCAACCATGTTGGTGCCCAGGAGGGCCCCCATAACCCTCTCAGCTAGAACCTCAAGCTCGTCTATGAACCTTACACCCTGATAGTACCTCTTGAAAGGCTTACCCTCAGCATACCTGTGCATGAAATCGCTCATGTAGGCCTTGAGAGCTAGGGGGCTCATTATGTTCTCTGCGGCTATGAGGTTTATAGAGTTTCTAACCCTCCAAACGTTATCCTCGTTTATGTAGGAGACCGCTGTCTCAAGAATGCCCCTAACATCCAAGCCCCCTCTAGGCATACGATAGCACCAGTAGAATCCGTAGACTTGTAGAGTTTAAATTAAAGCCTGTCTAGCAAACCACTATTTAACCCCTAGGTTGGCTACATTACGTCTAGGAGAGGTGTGAATGCTACCAGTGGATCCTAGCGATAGGAAGCCTATTGGGAGGACTGGTGAGCACGTATCAGCCATAGGTCTTGGGACGTGGGCTATAAGGGATTACAGGGGGGCTCTTAGAGCCTACGTGGAGGCCGTAAGCCTGGGCATTGACAACATTGACACAGCCGAGATGTACGATAACGGTAGGGCTGAGAGGTTTGTGGGGGAGCTTGTTAGAACTATTGGTAGAACCAGGTTATTCATAACAACCAAGCTCCTACCCCAGAGGTTTAGGAGTAGGGATTCAGCCGTTAAAGCCGCCAGGCTATCACTGGAGAGGCTCGGGGTTAAGGAGGCCGATCTAATACTAATACACTGGCCCGACGACCTAGCACCCATAGAGGAGCAAGCTAGGAACCTAGAGGCCCTAGCAGAGGAGGGGCTAACAAGGTACATTGGAGTAAGCAACTTCACCCTAGAGGAGCTGGAGAGAGCGAGAAGCGCCCTGAAGAAACACGATATAGTTGTAAACCAGGTTAAGTACAGCATCCTAGATAGAGGCATAGAGGAGGACATGCTACCATACGCTGTAAGAGAGGGTATAACGATACAAGCGTACACACCACTAGAGAGAGGAGCCGTACTAAGAGTAGGGAAGCTAAAGGAGATAGCAGCTAAATACAACAAGACACCAGTCCAGGTAGCATTAAACTACCTAATAGCGAGACCAAGAGTGATAGCGATACCAAAGGCTGAGAAAGTAGAGCACGTAAGAGAAATAGCGGGAGCCCTAGGATGGAGGCTTAAAGAAGAGGATATAAGAGCCCTATGAACTCCACATACCTCCAAAGGACAGGGTGGGGGGCTTGCACATAACTTCAGAACGTTAAGGCTTTAAAAACTCCTAGGGTACGCTACTCGAGATAGTGATGATGTTCTGGTTGGGTCGAGAGCTTGGGGTTGCGAGGTTTGAACTTCACCTTCAAGCACACAAAGCACAACGTACCCCTCGAGCTCAGATGAGATGCTGGAAACCATAACCCCCACATGGAGGGCTAACACCCTAAACTTGGAAGCTTGAAACCCCGCCTGCTAAAGAGACGGGAAGGGGTCATAATACCTGGGGTTGGCTTTCTTTAGACTTCGATTTTGTTACGACTCCCTGGGGTTGGCTTTCGGATGCTTATTGTGACTGTTTACTCGAGCACTCTGCTAGACGATATGGATGTTATAGAGGCTTGTTGGAGGGCTATTGAGGAGCTTAGATCTATTTATGGTGTTACAGTGTTTCTCGAGGTTCTAGATGTCTCACTTCTAGGCGTCCACGTTTTAGAGGAGCCTGTTGTTGCTGTTGGTGACATAGTTATTAGAGCTGGTAGCTGTGACCCCGGGGAGATCAAGGATAGGGTTGTTGACGCTGTTCTCAGGAGTATAGCTCTTAGGGTTAAACATGTGGGGGAGGCTTTGGAGCTCCCGGCTTCACCCCAAGCTCCTGGGGAGTTTGCTGAGGTGGCTTAGAAGGGGGCTTGCCCTAGACGGTCTTTATCGAGGTGATGTGCTCTCCGTATTTAGGGTTAACTGGTTATACGTCCTCATAGGGGTCGAGTTCTTGCTCTCGGATTTCATTGAGGGTTTTAGGAGGGCCTTCTCCGGGCTCTCCAGCGTTCTTGTTGTAACACATTCTAACGCTGATCCCGATGCTGTAGCCTCAGCCGTCATAGCTTTGAGGGTGTTAGAGCACCTCGGGTCTAGGGGGTGTGTTGGCGTACCTGAGGGGCCCTCTAAGGTTTCCAGAGCTCTCCTAGAGAGGCTGTCCGTGGGGTTGGAGCTTTGTAGCGATAACACCTTCTACGAAGGCTGTGTTGTAGTAGACTCCTCCAACCCCGTTCAGCTAGGCTCTTTCAAGGATCCATGTCTATCTGCTAGGGTTAGAGCTCTCGTAGACCACCATGAGGTCGGGTTACTACATGAGATGATGAGCTTAAAGCTTGTCGATACAAGAGCTACGTCGACAACAGAACTAATGGTGATGGTCGCTGAGGGAGTTGGGTTAAAGCTTGATGGTAGGGTGGCTACCCTAGCCATGGCCGGTATAGTCTACGATTCAAGGAGGTTCCAGGAGGTCGGCCCCTACACGTTCAGGGTTGCAAGCACCCTGTTAGACTGGGGTTGCGACTACGATCTAGCATTGAAGAGCCTGGTTGTGGAGAGGAGTGAGGCTGAAGAGCTGTCAAGGAGGGTTGCAACACTCAAAGCACTATCAAGGCTTAGGGTTGAGAAGACATGCCACGACCTGCTAGTAGCTGTAACACACATCGGATCCCACGAGTCAGATGTAGCTAGAACACTGGTAAACCTAGGAGCGGACGTGGCTGTAGTCCTAGCAGAGAGGGAGGGTAGAGCTAGAGCATCAGTAAGGGTATCAGGGAGAGCTCTGGAGAAGGGGGTTAAAGCATCAACGATAGCAGGGTACATAGCGGTAAAACACAAGGGAGAGGGGGGAGGCCACGAGGCTGTAGCAATGGCACACATACAGTTGGAGGAGGACGTGGAGAAGGTGGTAGACAGCATAGCAAGAAGCCTACCAGGAAAGATTAGCAGGATATGCCAGGAAATAGCGGCAACAAATAACTAGACAACAACAGGCACATTAGCCTTCCTCAAGAGCTCCCTAAAATCCTCCAAATCCATACCAGCTATGAGACAAGCCCTCCTAATATCACCGGTCTCAACATAGTACTCCAAGGCTGCTCTTACCCTCAGGGGCTGCCTTCTAATGAAATCCCAATCAGCATACCTCCTTCTAATCTCTTTAGCCTCAGCCTCCTCCTCAAGATACCTCTTAATCAGCTCATCGTAACCCGCAGAGCTCCGACCCAAGGATCCCAACCACCCTAGCTAGATCCCTACGAGGGAATAAATGTTTAGTATCCTCCTCATACTCTCTAAAACGTGCCTCCAGATCATTACAGTCAACCCTAAGGAATCTTCTGAGGATTGCCATCGCTATTATCTCTAGAGCCCTCCAGATAACGACATCTTCATACTTTGAAGATGTACGAGAGTATAGGATTAAACCCCTATTCTCTGTTAAGACAACATAACCCCTCCTCCTACCAACAACCAAGCATATAGCCTCAGGTAACTCCACTGCTACTAAATGCTGAGTCCTCCTGGAATTCTCTACAATATCCGTAGCTTCTGAGACAACCTCGGATGTCTCCGTGTAGAGTGCTAAATGGCCTTTCGCCAGGTTGGACGCTATCCATGCTAATGTGCTCTCGCTTTTAACCTCTCTAAGGACGGCTTCTGGTACGAATACTGTTCTAAATAGTTTGAAAAGTACATCTCTATGTCTAAAACGTGCCCAGTCTATTAAGAAGCATGAATCGGCTATTGCAAACTCGGGTTCCCTAACCGACATTGGGTATCCCAGCTTTAATCCTTAACTCGTTAAACTCCTCTATGGTAACCCCGGCTATGCGTGATGCTACGTAGAGATCGCCTGTCTCTATGTAGTATTCCAATGCTATTCTAATCCTAGGGGGCTGTTTCTTAATGAAATCCCAGTTTGCATGAGCTCTCCTAATTTCCCTTGCCTCCTCTAAGTCCTCTAGTTCAATTGAAGCTTTTAACACGATTTAAACCCCCTAATGGTTTCAATCTGTTTAAAAATTATATAATTTAAGGGTTGTATTGGTTTAAGCCCGTCTGTTGCTAGAGTATGTTTGTGGGGGTTTTTCCCGTGGAGAGGGTTAGGGTTTACGCTGATGTTAGGGAGGAGGCTAGTGGTATCCCGTCTATGCTCGAGTCTATGGGTGTTATTGTTTTGAGGGATCAACTGGCTGTTGGTGATTACGTGCTCCCAGGTGGGGTTGTTGTTGAGAGGAAGACTGGGGAGGATTATGTGAGCTCTCTCTTCGACGGCCGTCTGTTCGACCAGGTGTCTAGGATGGCTGAGGTCTACGATAGCATAGTCTTGGTCGTCGAAGGGGGGCTCCCGTCCTGGTATCGTGATAGGTTTAAGCAGTTGTACTCAGCTCTAGCTCAGATTATCGCTGGTTTTAATGTTAGTGTTGTCCACACCGTGGACCCCCTTAGCACAGCTATCTTCATAGAAGCTCTTGCTAGGAAGTCCGTGGAGTCCGGGGGCTCCAGGATTGTTGTACATAAGAAGCCTAAGCTTAGTAGCCTGAGAGAGTGGCAACTGTACATTGTAAGCTCTCTACCCGGCGTTGGGCCTAAGATTGCTGAGAGGTTGCTGGAGAACTTTAAAACCATAGAGGCTATATGTACTGCTAGCGTTGCTGAGCTCCAGAGAGTCGTGGGGGAGAAGAGGGCTGAGAGGATTAAGCAGGTTCTTAAAACACCCTACGAGCCTAGAGGTGGGAAGCGTAGGACCCTAGAGGACTATGTAGGGTAGGTTTTGAGGGTTGAGTACGCTGCGTGAACAAGGTATAGGTAGGAGTTGAGTACAACCCTAAGCTGGTTAACATCGCCCGCTCTGATACAGAGCTTCACACACCCACCTTCAAGCTCTACACTCACATCAGCCTTCCTAGGAGCTGGTTGTCTAACCTCAGCTAGGAGGCTCTCGTAGACTGCTTTAGAGTACGGTCCAAGGCATAGGGTTACCTCAGCCTCTCCTACCACCCCGGACCACCCTAAGGCCGCTAACCTCCTCAAAGACCCTGAAGGCCTCCTCTACAGCTGCCTCAACAACATACTCTATATCGCTAACACCCCTCCTAGAAGCCTCAACATCCACGACCAGCACCTTAACACCATCCACTACATCAAGTCTAAGCGTTATACTGATAAGCGAGGCTTTGGAGCCTAGAGCTCTCTCCAGGAGCCTCCTACAAGCTCTTTCAGCTTCAATGAGAGCCTCTACCAGCTTACCCTCCAGCTCCTGCTCCACTAGTTCCACCTAGCAGTGTTCTAAGCTCCCCAGCTAGCCTGTCAACCTCCCTCCTCAAATACTCCTCCTGGCTTTTAACAGCCTTCAACCTTAACTCGAGCTCCTCCCTTCTATTCTTTAACTCCGCTATAACCTCATCCCTCGACGATTTAACCATGACGTAGCCTACAAGCCTGTAGAGGTCAACGTCAGCTGAAAGCCTGCTAACCTTATCGAGGACATCGTCTATCTCGCTAATAGCACCCTCCAGGGTAACCCTCTCCTGTGTTACAGCTGAGAGTGTATCCCTAAGCTTAACGTACTTAGTGTACTTAGCCTCAACCTCAGGTGGAATCCTCTCAACCAAACCCAACACCCTGTCTAAACGGTGGAATCCAGCCTTTTATTAAGCTAACTTCTACCCATTGGATGTACGAGATGTCAGCCCTCACACGGTTTATCCTCGGGCTTGCGCCCTCAACCCGGAGTCGGTCTTCATCCACCCTAGTCTATAGGCTACTTGAGGTTTAATAGCTTAGCTAGGCTCTTCTGACCACTCACCTCCTCCCATCTAACTCCTAGGGCTAGGAGTATTTGCTCAAACGCTGTCCTAACGTACTCTAGGTACTTGTTTGTATCCACCTCAGAGAGTTTAGCTAGTTTAACTGGCTTAACACCAATGCTATCCCTTGTTTTAACGAAGGCTATGATATCCCCTTTCCCCACCCTAAGCCCCTCCTTCTCTAGGAGCTTTGCTGCCTTAACATGTTGTGGTGTGGTCTTAATGTACTTGTTTGGATCCTTGGATAACATCACCTTTATGGAGAGCTCCTCCAACGTATACTCTCTGTTCTTAAGCTTCCTGTACACGTCGGCAATATAGTCTTTAACTTTCTCAAGCACGTCTATAACGTCGTCGAAGCCCTTAACAGTGGTTAGTAGGTTGACAACCGTCCTAAACTCCTCTTTTATAAACTCAGGTGTATTACTCTTCTTGCCAACCATACCCTTTATGACAACCTCCCCTTTATCGGTTACACCTAGGTAGTTCTTCTTAAGACCGCTAAACATTGCTATCCTAAACCTCTTATCGACCTCTAGCTCTAGACCGTACTCCTTCTCGATATAGCTTATAAGCTTCTCCAGAGAGTCACTCCTGGGATCCCATAGGAATAGGCTATCAGTATCACCGTACACTATGCGTAGCGATAGATCCTCGGCAACCTTAAGGGTGTTTAGCAGGATACTCCTACCTATAGCTGTAACACTCTCAGCTAACGGTAAGCTGTAGAAGGGGAACGCTTCGTTACCGAAGACCCCGTAGCTTGCATTGATATAGACCTTCATTGCGGCTTGCACCACATCATACCATACCCTCTGCTCCTTCGGTAAACTCTCATCCTTAGCCCTCTTCTTGTAAACTTTAACCCTAAAGTCTCTAAGTAGCCCTACGATCTCGCTCGTTATACCCCTAAACTCCATGCATATCTCGTGCTCAACCTCAGGTACAATCCTCTTCCCACCCTTACACCATGGGTTGTTCACTGTCTCATAGCTTAGGTTCCAGTTCTTGATGATGGAGGGGTATAGGCTTGCGAAGTCAAGGACTAGGATGTTGAAGAAGACCCCACGTGGGGGCTCAAGGACTATAGCCCCCTTATACCTCTTCTCCTTTATCACAGCCCTACTCCTAGCCATACCGCCTCTAAGCTCCTCCCTACCCGGAATCAACCACCCCCTCCTCCTATGCTCCCAGTTTAGCAAGCCCCTAATCCAGGTTGAAACCTGATGTCTTGTGACATCCTCAAGCCCAAGCTTGCTAATCCTCATCAACGTTATGATGAGGTTCCAGACTAGGTCGTTCGCGAATGTCGTAAGCTCTAGTGTTAGCCTGGCGTCCTCGACGTTGTACTTGATGAGCTTATCGAGACTAGCCTTAGGCACGGGGGTATCAAGCTTAAGCTTACCCCTTCCTAGAAGGGCTTCAGCTATTGCATCTAATGTTAACTCCCTGTACTTACCCCCGAAGGCGTAGACCTGGAGAGCTCTAATGCCGAAGAGCTTGTATAGGTCTACGTGCAACATGTGTTTAAATGTAACCTTATCCTCGTGGATCTCTATGGGTATGAGGTCTGGATCCACACCTAGGTTTAAAAGCCTATTGTATATGTAGGGTAGGTCGAAGGAGTCTCCGTTGAATGTTATCACTACGGGGTAGCTCTCAAGCTCTCTAAAGAGCTCGAGGAGTAGTGAAATTTCGTCATCGAAAATCTCCACCTCAACACCTTCAGGAATCTCCCCCTCAAAAGCTACACTCTCCCTGTAGAGCAAGAGAACCTTAACCCTCCCACTGTTATCAGCTAAAGCTACGCTGATGACCGGGTAGGGGGCCTTCTCAGGATCGGGCACCCTCCCCTCCTCGGGTGAGTACACCTCAACATCGATAGCAACTCTTCTAACGCTAGGTGGCTTCTGCTCGAACATGAGAGCCCATTGTATCACTGTATCCTTGTACTCTCTACTCTCACCCCTCGATATCTCCTCTATGAGTTCAACGTAGGACTCGTCTAACCTCCCCTCAATCCTATGCCATCTCCTATCAACCCTGTACACTATACCCGGGATGAGCAGGTTATCGAATATGTAGTTGTGATGGTACTTAATGTCAGCCTCCCACACGCTATAACCCTTGGAGGCCACAATACCCCTAAGCTTCCTAACAGCCAGGGGGTCCCTAACAATAACCTTCGTAACCTTAATCTTCTCCCTCCTAATAGGGTGGAACTTGCTAACTATATCGAATTGAACGATAAGATTGCTATCAAGGTTAATACCGATGTTAGCTAAAGCCTCTGGATCAGCGTCCGTTAGGAAGTAGGGTCTATGATCTGTTTCATCAACCCATCTTACAAGCCGGCCCGTGGAATCTACAAGGTACGCTACAGCCTTGTTAAACCTACCATCGTACTTAACATCTAAGAGTAACCCTTCAACCTCATCCACGAAGTTATTAACCTCACCGAGAGACCACGATCTCACAATACCGTTCCCTGAAGTCAAACTACTACGTGTGATAAAACCACTATTAGAGCTGGGGCTAACAGGTTCTAATTCATCCCCGACACCACTAGCCTGAAGGCTATCGCCATGACTGGTAGGCGGGCCCGTGGGGTTACCCTCACTATGGAGAAACCTATCGAGCTTAACAAACTTACCCCTCCTACCCCTCAAAGCCTAAACTCCTATCCATAATATGTGACCAAGAACCCTAAAACCTTTAACCACAGTACTACATGGAAAATCAGACAACAGGAAAAGTCGTAACCGTAATCCCCATGACAGTGGATACTATAGAGCACGCTTCCCAAACCACCAGATTTACATTAAATCTTAACCCCCGAGAAGTACCGGGAGGGGTAGGAGAGCTGCCTTCTCCACGTGAGCAAAGTACTAGCTATGGTTGCAGGTTTCTCAACGAGATAAGATTCTTTAATTTACAAACAATGCTAAGCTGTTACAGTTTCGTCGTCAAGGAAGCCCTGGTAACGGGGGTCGAGCTCCTACGGTGAGGAGGGTGTAGGGGCGGGCGCTGGGGGCAGCCTGCTACGTACTCTAGAATGGTGCACGGCAGACGGGGGTTACTATGGTTGGGGTAGAATCTTAACGGTGGAGGTTTTGATTATGTTGCAAAGCTCGCATACATCCCCGCTTGCCACGGGTTCTCCGCAGTATACACATCTACCTTTAGACCTCATCTTGATGGTATTGAGTATGAGCTCTAGTGTTCTACGAGAGCTGAACTCTACTTCAGGTCCTAAGCCTCTCAGCTCTCCTAGGATGTGTGATGCTCTAAGTTTCACTCTACACTCTGTTGTTGTTTCAAAATCGAAGCCTAGGAGGGTTGCATACGATGCTATAGGCTCTGCTTCAACATCCGCTAGCGCGTTAACCACCATTACACCGTTGACGCTTGTAGCTAAGCTCAACATACCCCAAGCCTCATGCCCTCTTAGGGGGATTTCGAGGGCTAGTAGTGTTAGATCGGTCCTCGTTAGGGGCATTAGGATCACGTTATAGCCTAGGAGTGAAGCTAGCCTAAGAGACCACAACCTATCATAGTGTACTGCTAGCACTGGATCCTCATAGCAAGGCTTAGGGTCAACGGATACCCTTAAGGCGTTCACCCTACCAAGCTTACCACTGTATTTCAACTCGATGAAATCAGGTATAGCAACCTGGATAACACTACCATACCCCCTCTTCATGAACAACGATATACCTAGGAGAGCGAGTGAAGCTAGAGTGTTATAGTACGTTACCGGTATCAGGATACGTGAACCTGGCTTTAGGGCGCCAAGAGGGCTAAGAGTTCTCCTAATAGCACGCTCTAAAACCCTACCCAGACAGCTGGTACAAAGGAAGTGACCACTACTAGACCTATAGTAAACAGCCCTCCCACCGCAAAGACTGCATTCAATCACTTTGAAACAGGCACCCCCTTAAGTGTAACCCCACACCCTCCACCTAAGTAGCCGCATAGCAACATCCACAACCATCTTTAGGTAACGTCTTGAACTTCCATACAACCACGGCGTGACGGCTACCTTTGCACTAGCACGGGCCATTATAGTATGCTAACAGTGGGACTACTCACCGCACCTAGGGTTTAAATTGTTTCATTGAATCTCGTCTCGTCGCTAACAATGTCTGTGATGAATAGTAAAGCTTATATAGAGGTAGGTTTATGTTAGAAACCTGGAGTCGGATGTGAGGTAGGTGAATGAGGTGTAGGTTATGGCAACAGGGGTTCCAATACTAGTACTCAAGGAAGGAGCTCAGAGGACCTATGGTAGGGAGGCTTTAAGAGCTAACATTCTAGCCGCCAAGGTTATGGCTGAGATTTTGAAGACGAGCCTAGGGCCTAGAGGTCTTGATAAGATGCTTGTTGACGCCTTTGGAGACATAGTTATCACCAATGACGGTGCTACCATAGTTAAAGAGATGGAGGTTCAGCATCCAGCAGCTAAGCTTATGGTTGAGATCGCTAAAGCTCAGGATGCTGAGGTTGGTGATGGCACTACATCCGTTGTAGTCCTAGCTGGAACCCTCCTTGAGAGGGCTGAGAAGCTACTAGATGAGAACATACACCCCACCATAATAATAAATGGTTACATAAAGGCTTTGAAGAAGTCGATGGAGATCCTAGATAAGGTAGCCGAGCCTGTTAACGTTGAGGATGACGCTAATCTTAAGAAAATCGTTGAGACAACGTTAGCAAGTAAGTACGTAGGCCACGGCCCCGAGAGGTCTAAGATAGCTGATATGGTCCTAGAGTCCATAAGGATTATAGCTGAGAGGAGGCCTGATGGGACTTATAACGTCGACCTAGATAATGTTAAGATTGAGAAGAAGAAGGGTGGTAGCATATACGATTCAAAGACTATAAGAGGTATTGTTCTCGATAAGGAGGTAGTACACCCAGGGATGCCTAGAAGGGTTGAGGGTGCTAGGATTCTAGTCCTAGACGCTCCACTTGAGATACAGAAGCCTGATTTAACGACTAAGATTAGAGTTACAGATGTAGAGCAGCTAGACAAATTCCTTGAGGAGGAGACTAGGATACTAAGGGATATGGTTGATAAGATAGCGGCCATAGGAGCTAATGTTGTTATAACACAGAAGGGTATAGATGAGGTTGCACAACACTTCCTAGCTAAGAAGGGCATACTAGCTGTTAGGAGGGTTAAGAGGAGTGATATAGAGAAGCTCGCTAGAGCTACGGGAGCTAAGATCGTGACCAGCCTAAGAGAGCTAAGAGAAGACTACCTAGGCTACGCTGAGCTCGTTGAGGAGAGGAAGGTTGGAGAGGATAAGATGGTCTTCATAGAGGGGGCCAAGAACCCGAGGAGTGTCACAATACTCCTAAGGGGAGCTAACGATATGCTACTGGATGAAGCGGAAAGGAACATAAAGGATGCACTACACGCGCTAAGAAACATAATGAGGGAGCCTAAGATAGTGCCTGGTGGAGGAGCCGTAGAGGTTGAGCTAGCAGAACAGCTTAGAGCATACGCTAGGACAGTTGGAGGTAAAGAGCAGTTAGCAATAGAGGCTTACGCAGATGCACTAGAGCAGATAGCCGTAATACTAGCTGAGAGTGCTGGACTAGACCCCCTAGACGCGCTACTACAGCTTAGGAGCATGCACGCTAAAGGGTTGAAGAACGCTGGTGTCAACGTTCTAGAGGGTAAGGTAGCAGAGGATATGCTGAAACTGGGTGTCTTCGAACCACTACTAGTCAAGAAGCAGGTCATCAAGAGCGCCACGGAGGCCGCTATAAGCATTCTAAAGATAGACGATGTTATAGCAGCAGCACCGCCAAAGAAGAAGGAGGAGAAGGGTAAGAAGGAGGGAAAGGAGGAAGAGGAGGAGAAGCCTAAAACCTCAGGGTTAGAAGAGCTTTAAACCCCTCCCAGCCCGCATAACCTCTTTTTGCTCCCCCCGTCGTCTTTCTTAACCCCCTCTAGCCACTAACAGGATATCCTGGGAGTCTAGCTTGAGCCTACACGTATGCCTGGTTATGGAGTGGCATCCTAATAGTGTTGGTGGTGTTCAAAGCCACGTTAGGGGTCTAGCCCTATGGCTTTCTAGGAGGGGGTTTAGGGTTAGTGTTGTCTCCAGGAGGGTTGGCTTGACAGATCTTAGGTTGCAGGAGAGCGAGGGCTACTATGTTGTGAACTCCCTGCTACCCTTTGAGGCAATCTTCGTCCCACCAGATCCTAGGGATATCGAGGATGTTATCTCCAAGCTTAAACCCGATGTCGTCCACTCACACCACATATTCACTCTAACACCACTTCTAGCCTTGAAGGTTGCTAGTGATCTAGGTATCCCTAGGGTTGCTACTAACCACACGATATTCCTAGCACACGATTTTAGGATGTTCTGGAGCATAGCCTCCCTCATACTCCCTACCAGGTACTACCTACAGTACGCGCAAGCCATCATATCCGTTAGTAGAGCTGCTGATACCTTTGTTGAGAGCATAATGGGCTCTGATCTTAGGGCTAGGAGGTTCATAGTACCTAATGCCGTTGACACACTTAGGATTAGACCCCCCGAGAGGGAGCCTGAGGACAACATAATCCTATTTGTTGGTAGGCTTGTCTACAGGAAGGGTTTACACGTCCTGGTAAAAGCTCTACAGAGGATCAAAGGTAGGGATTTCAAGTTGTACGTTGTAGGAGGAGGCTACATGGAGATCCCGGCGAGGATGCTAGCTAAGGCTTACGGTGTTGAGGATAAGGTGGAGTTCCTAGGCGTTGTCCCAGAGGATGTCAAGATCGAGTTGTATAGGAGGGCTAAGATCGTGGTGGTACCGAGTATCCTTAACGAGAGCTTCGGTATAGTAGCGTTGGAGGCTATGGCCGCGGGGAGACCTGTCATAGCGAGTAGGGTTGGCGGGCTCGAGGATGTTGTGGTTAACGGTGAAACAGGGATACTCGTGGAGCCCGGATCTGAGGAGCAGCTAGCTGAGGCTATAGAACTGCTTTTAGATGATGAGCCCTATAGGAGGAGGCTTGGTGCTAACGCTAGGAGGGTTGTGGAGGAGAGGTATTCGTGGGATGTAGTGCTAGATAGGATAGTGGATGTCTACAACTACACCTTAACCCTTAAAGGGTGAGCTAAACACCTTAAGAGGTGCCGCCTCCAGCTAACTTCAACAAATACTCTCTTAACAGGGCCTTCTCGTGTAGGTTAAGCGTTATCTGGGCTCCGACCCCACCTTGTCTCATCATGCTCGGTGGTTTTATCGTTCCATCAGTGTAGTCGTAGTAGACGTACCCTGCTCTCACAACCTCCTCAACCAACCTAGCATGCCACCCCTTCACAGCATACTTAAGTTCTTCGAGGAAGTTGTTAGCCTCCTTAACCTCCTCCTCCCTAGGCGTACCCCCGCACACCATGCATGTTAAATCTGGTGTTAGAGCCCTAAAACCGCAAATAGGGCATTTAAGCGGTGTTGGCCTCCCATACCTCTCCCACAGGTTCCTTAGGGTGTCCAGAGCAAGCTTATTGTTCTTGAGGATCTTATAGAGCTCCGGAGCAACCCTACCTGCAACCTCTGGAGCCCTGTAGACTGTGAACTCCGCTAGCTCCTCATTCAACTCCCTAGTCTTTAAAGCCTTTACAGCAAGATACTTGTAGACTTCATCCTTGTAGAACTCAATCCTCTTAACCAAAGAGCTCCCATCAACCCTCCTACCCGCCTCCACAAGCTGGTTTACGAAGCTCTCCACAATGTCCCTTAGATCACTAGCGGTAAACAACCCTTCAAGCCCAAGCCTTACAACTAGTTCCTCTGAAACCTCACTAATAACCCTCTCAACCTCCCCAACATCAACCCCCCTCTTAGAGCTAGCACTCCTAGCAGGAGCCCTATGAGCCTTCACACTCTCAACAGCTCTAGGCTCGACTACGGGCTTAGAAGCACTACTAGGAGCTCCTCCCCCCTTTACACTCTCCCTCCTAGAACTCTTACCCCTCCTAGGCAAAACAGGGAGACCCTATAGGTTACCCTATGTAATTGAAACTATTATAGCTTAGTTGAGGTCCCCACCCCAGGGTCTCGGTAGACCCTGATGTCGTAGAGCATCTTCCAGTCATAAAGTTTATAGGTACTACTGTAATAAATTTACTATGTGGAGAGTGGGGGAAGCGTAAGCGAGGGGTTTAATACGGGTATTACGGTAGTGGGATTAATGGCTGTTAGGGGGTATTCTCGGATAGCTAGCCTCATACTCGCCTTTACTCCACTGGAAGCCGGTACACCTTCAGTCCTCAAAGGTTTAGATTCAGGCTCCCGCCTCCCCCTCTGTAATCTGGTCCACGATACTGCCTTAATGGGGGTGTGTAACGGGCTCGGGGGGGTGCTGTCTTGAGTGAGGAGCTTGAGCTTAGATTGATACAGGAGTCTGCTGTTAGGCCTGAGGCTGAGGTTGAGGCTAGGTCTAGTCTTCTGAGGAGGATCTACTCTGAGGTCCTGAAGGGTTATACTGGGAGGGCTCTTAACGGTGGGCTTCTAGCACCTCTTCCTGACTGTGTTGAGGCCTACGTGTCGGGTAGATCTGAAGCTCCGTGCCCTGACGATCTCTACTTCTCCTATAACGCTATTAGGGTTTTAATGGCTAGGTACATGAGTAGGGGTTCTAGTGGTCTGTACGCTGAGACACCTAGCATGGTTATGGCTAGGGTTGCTCTAGGCTTCTCGGGTAAGGTTGATCCTGCCAGGCTCTACAGGTTACTGATTGAGGGTAGGTTTATGTTTAACAGTCCAACACTCTTCAACATGTATGTTGATGGTGCTCGTGGCACCCTCTCAGCATGCTATGTAACCCCCGTCTACGACGATATGAGGTCTATACTCGACGCTGGCGTGGTTCAGGCTATGACTTTCAAGTGGGGTGGTGGCCAGGGGTTCAGCTTTAGCGAGCTGAGGCCCAGATGGGATCTCGTTAAGGGTACTAGTGGTTACAGTAGTGGGCCCATGAGCTTCATGCAGTTATACGATGTGATAACGGAGATGGTGAAACAGGGTGGTAAGAGGCGTGGAGCTAACATGGGCATAATGCACGTGTGGCACCCCGACATCTACACACCAGGCTTCGACCCATACGTAGCCCTCAGGAATAGGCTCCCACCACAGGTGATATCCCTGGTAGAGTCCGTGAAGAGGCTGATAGAGGAGATTGAAGGTGAGGGGTACGATGTTAGCATAGAGCTGAAGGCCATGGTGGAAGCCTTGTCGAGGAGCGGGCACTGGACGGTCGAGGACGCGGGGTTCATACAGGCTAAGAAGCCACCGTTACAGGATGCTAACCTAACGAACTTCAACATAAGCGTTGGGGTGAACGATGCCTTCATGATGGCTGTTTTGAGAGACGACTACTGGACTATGGTCAACCCCAGGTACAGCGACCGGGGGGACGGAGTCTACAGGCTACACTATAGCGTGAGCAGGGAGGCAGGCCTCGGGAGGCTGGGGGAGCTCATAGCGAAACACCCGTGGCTCACGGAGAACCCATACCTCAACATCTACGAGGAGGTGCTTGAGGAGGCCAAAGCCAAAGCCCTCAAGGACATGGAGGACGCTTATAGGGCACGTGGTTTACACGTTAACCTGGATGCTAAGAACACCTACGCTTGGAGGATCAGGGCTAGGATGCTATGGGATGAGATTGTGGAGAACGCCTGGGCTGGAGGAGATCCAGGGGTCTTCTACGTGGACAACCACAACAAGTGGAATCCAACACCGTGGCTTGGAGTCGTGACAGCTACGAACCCCTGTGGAGAGCAACCCCTATACCCCTTCGAGAGCTGCAACCTTGGTAGCTTCTCCCTGGACAAGTATGTTGTGAACGGTAAGTTCGACCTCGTTAGGTTCTATGAGGATGTACAGCTTGCTGTCGACGCCATGGACGCAGTCATAGACCTTAACAACCACCCTGATGAGAGGCACTATAAGGCTAACGCTCTGACGAGAAAGATAGGCCTAGGGCTCATGGGGCTCGCTGATGCCCTTGCAGGGCTGGGCATACCATATGATAGTGATGAGGCTGTAGCTTTCACGCTCATAGCGTCAGCTGCACTAGAGGTCTTCGCTTGGAAGAGGAGCTGGGAGCTGGGAGCGGAGCTCGGCCACGCTAGGGCTTTCGAGTGTAAGAGGTTTGATTGGAGGAGTTTCGAGTGCCTTGAGGCCGGGGATCCGGAGCTCCTATCAACCCTACACACTCCGGCTTTGGTTAAGGCAGGTAGGGTTGTGAGGTTCGAGGATGGATGGGTTAAGGTTAGATACCATGAGGGGGTCAGGATACCAGACGATATCCTGGGCAAGCTCGTGGGGCTCTCGGCCTCCAGGGTTGAGGTGGACGGCTCCCTCAAGCTAGTACCAGTGGACGTGCTGGAGACCGTGGCCTCCAGGGTTTTCAGTGTGAGCAGGGAGGATTACTGGAGGGCCCTCAAGTCCAGCCCGCTTGAGGTAGTCAAGGATCCCAGGATGCTACTAGCCCTAGCCATCTACGCTCCGGAGAGAGCGTGGGAGGCCTTGAGGGTCTACGGTAGGTTGCTCGGGGCCAGGGCTCCCAGGAACACTGTTGTAACGACAGTGGCCCCCACGGGGACAATAAGCATCATAGCAGGGTCTAGTAGCGGTATAGAGCCCTACTTCGCCCTAGTATACAGGAGGCAGGTGGCCATAGGATCCTTCCTAGAGATAGTCAGGAGGTTCCGCGACGACCTACTAGCCCTAGCCAGGGAGTGCGGGGTCTCAGAGGACGTCCTGAGGGAGGTCTACGAGGCCATAGGGGCTAGTAAGGGTAGCCTTAGGTGGGCCCTCCCAGAGCTAGCTAGGAGACTCGAGGAGAGGGGGGCCCCCGGGAGCTTCGTAGAGGGCCTCTACAGGCTGGCCCGCAGGTACGCTACAGCAATGGACTTCGACCTATGGTACCATGTGGCGCACCAGGTGGCAGCACAGATCTACGTAGACCAGGCTATAAGTAAGACCGTCAACCTACCCAAGGACGCCCCGGTGGAGAGCGTGCACACAGCATACATGCTAGCATGGCTCGGGGGCCTCAAGGGGTTCACAGTGTACAGGGATGAGAGTAAGGGGGCCCAGGTCATAGTATTCGGGGGTAGCAGGGCTGGGAGGGCTGGGAGGCTGTTGAAGAGGAAGGAGGCTGAAGCGCCGATAAGAATGGCTATGCCGAAGAGGGTTTTAAGGAAGAGCGAGGTAGCCAGGGATAGGAGGTTAAGGGAGGTATTCGAGATAGAGGAGGTAGAGAGGGGAGAAGAGGTGGTGGTACAGCTAACGGAGAACTCCACGTGTAAGACGTGCGAGATATGAGGTGTTAAAGGTAGGTGTTTAAAGCGTAGAACACAAGTTTAGCTAGCTCGACCCTCAAAGCCTCAGAATCCCCCTCCCTCAGGGCTCTAGCTACACCACCCACCATTCTCGATAACTCCTCCTGCCTTCCAGCCTTAAGGCTGTCTGCTAAGAGTGATATGTGGGGTGCTAGCCTCCTCATATCACTACTACGTTTAGCAACAGAGCTAACGTTAACCATTATATCAGCTATTAATGATAGGGGGTTTGAGGGGTCCTCTAACCCTGGGATCTCCCTTAACATGCTAACCACCCTATCCATTTCACCTCTCACAGTCGCATGGAGGATCTTTACTAGTGTTGCCGGGGGGCCTCTACCCACAATCTTCTCTATGTAATCCTCTGTTACAGGAGCCCTTGAAGCTATGGATGCTAGGAGCCTCACCACCACCAGTCTAGGATCTCTCTCAACCTCAGGTTTAACCTGAGATATAGACCTCATATCCTCAATGCTAGTAGCTGAGCAGAATTTCAAGAGCACCTCCACGAAACCCCTATCCTCGCCTGACCTCGCATCCAGGGTCTTCAGGGCCCTCGAACCCAACTGGTCTTGGAGGCCTACGAAGCATAGTGATATCGCTAGTAGGCTTACGAGCTGGCTATCGGAAACCCCTCTCTCCAGCACCTCTAGTGAGGTTCTAAGGGTCTCCCTCCACTGCCCGATATTAGCTGATTTGATGGCCTGGATTTTCAGGTACACGTTCTCCGCATACCTCCTCAAATCCCCTGGTATATCAGGTCTCACCGCTATACCCTCTAGATCTAATAAGACTATTTCAAGCTCGTTGATAAGCCTTTGGGTTGACAGCCTTAGCCCCACGAGGTGGAGTAGATCTATGTACGCCTTCAGCGAATCCCTGTCGAGAACCCTACTCTTAGCCTTTGACAGCATTGATGCTAGCTCTCTAGCCTCTATGAACATTGTTAGCGGGGTGTTCTCAACAAGTGTGGTAAGCAACCTTATGTAGGCTTGAGGGGGCCCTGTTTGCTCTGCCAGCTCTAAGCTTGATAGGGCTATGTTGTACTTGAGTATAGGGTCCTGGGCCTCATCTACTAAGCTTAAGGCCGTCTCAACGGCAACCCTAGCGTACTCCCTGGAGCCTGTTAGCTTGTATAAGGCTGAGCTGTGCACGTAGCGGGCAAAGCTATCCACGTCCGTTGCTAACGCCTCCTCTAGCAAGCTTACAGCCCTACCTCTATCAACGAATCTTAAGGCGAACCCCTGTAGCCATAGCATTTCAGCTGGTACCCTGTAGTCACTACCAGTATCTACAAGCCACCATGAGCCTTCAACACCAGCCTTTAAGGCTAGACCCCTGGGTATTATGGCTAGGGTTGAGTGTAGCATGAGCTTGTCGAAGTCCGATCCCATAGAGCTCCTAGCCTCCTCAACCCACCTAGGAACCTCTGGTAACGCTAGCACATCATCCCTACCCAAGGTTCTACCGATGAGGCCTCTCTCGACAATAAGCCTGCAAACCTCGCCTGGTAGCCCACCGCTCCTATAGTAGAGCTCGTACAACAACCCCCTATCGGCTATGGTAACCCCGAGTGTCGCCAGGTACTCTTCGAGCTCACGTGGCGTGAGAGGCTTAACAACCACTATGTCCGGGCCCTGCGGGAGGTTGACGAGTAGCTCTAGGAGCTCCCTCAAAGACCCTGTGGCCCCCACTACAGCCTTAGGGTGTTTTTGAAGGGCCTCTAGAGCCTCCCTAATACTGTTGAAGTCCAGGGTTTCGATCTTAACTCGAGAGAACCTGGAGATCATGGAGAGTATTGTCGAGACACCGAACCCCCTAAGCCCAACTACTAGGACCTGCCTTCCACTCTCAGCAAGCCTTCTAGCCTCGTAGAACTCAACCCTAGGGTATATGTAGCTACATGTGGAGCTCAACTCTGTGACCTCAGCTTCCTCCTAATCCTCTCACCGTACTCCCTACAATCCCCGGGGTTACCCTTATAAATATCCCTTATAATCTCTAGTATGACGGAGCATTTAGGGCACTCGCTAAGACTAGCTGGGTATACGTAGCCACACCTAGGGCATACAGTCATAGACTTAGTGTACTCTAGAACCCTCGGCTTCTCGCTCTCAACCTGGGTCATAGCGTTATCAGGGCATAGTTTCACACAGTGACCGCAGCCGATACACTTTGAAGTATTTATCCTTAGTATGCCTGCCTCCTCAAACTCTATAGCCCCTGTTGGGCACACACCAGCACATACACCGCAGAATGTGCATTTCGAGGTATCAACCTCCGGGTGTACTAGTTTAACTGTTACACCTAGAGCTCCGGCAGCCTCAAGGGCTTTCAACCTAAAGTCTACCCTAGCTCTCTCAGGCGTCTTAGGATCCTCAACCTCCACGGGCTCGTATACCAGGCTTGCTATAGCACCTATGGGTGGTGAGATGAGTGTTACACCTTCAACCACAACCCTTTTGAGTGTAAGCCTCCTAAGCAGGGGGCTTGGGCTACCACTACCCCTAACAACCTCAATCTTGGAGGCTAGCCTACCAGCTATGTCCTCTAGGGCTGCTAGACCAGGCCCCTTAGCTAGTGGGCAGCCCTCGCACCTAGCATCTACGATGACTTTGTTGAACTTCGATGCTAGGATTAGGTAGTGGTTTTGGTTTAAAGCGTTGATACACGTTGACAACACGTTCTCCCCACTATCCCTGCACGATACTCTTACCGTATCCCCAGGCTCCATTGATAGTATGAGCTCCTCCATCCCCAAGCTGAACACCCCTACAGGGCATACTGAGGAGCAGGCTCCGCAGAGCACGCAACCGCTACTATCAACTATAACATCTCTACCCTTCACCTCTACAGCTTTAACGGGGCACGAGTCAGCGCATAGAGTGCACGTTGACCC
>JAPYWV010000102.1 GCA_028276165.1 Acidilobaceae archaeon | reverse complement strand
CCTTCCTGTTCGTAGTTGCAAAGAGGTGAGTGCTATATGGAGTTTACGGGTTACCTGATCCTCATTGTTAATATTGCCTTCTTGGTGACTGGAGTTGCTATGGGTCTTCTAAGTTTAAGGCTTCTGATAAACATTGTCTCTGGGAGGAGTGTTGTCCTTAAAACCTTAGAGGTTAGATTGCCTAGGAGCATATACCCTATCTTCAAGATTTTGATCCTGCTCTGCCTCCTCATAGCATTACTCATTAACACCGGTATAGCTTATCTTGGTTTAACGGGTTACTATGGCTACCAGGCCTACGCACGATCTAATTTGATCCTGTATGCTACAATTTCAATCCTAGCATTACCTATTAACTCAACGATCTTACTCATAACCATAAGGAGCCTGGTTAAAGAGATATCCTTCAAAACTTCAAGGTAGGCGTAGTGACATCCCATGATCACCCTCGTTCTACCCCTGGGAGTGGTAGTTGTTGAGTAGGATTAGATACTGTATGGCTTGGTGGGATTCCATAGATCCTAGGGAGCGTTCTTTGCTCTACATGCTTCTTCTCTTCTATATTGATTCTTTGCTTGGTTTACTTGTGCTCTTCATAGGCATTCCAATTATCATCCTCATTCTCGTGTTTGATTTCTATGGTCTAAGATGGTTTCTCCTTATCGTACTCATAGTTTCCATGGAGCTCTTTAGAAGAGCTCTCCTCCAATGTGATAGGCTTGATTGCTTTCTAGTTGGGAAACTCCTCTATTACATGATGATTCTACATGGTGTGATGTTGGGTTTAGTTGATGCTCTCATAGTAGCTATTGCCTCCTACCTAATCCTATCACTCGTGTTTGGATTTGAGGTCTACGCCTCACTACTATTATCGTTGATGCTCGCTATCCCCACTTTTGCTCTGGTCGCAATAGTCTACTTTAGGAAACCATGGTACGTGATGCCACTCCTACTACCTCTATTTGCAATCGTCTATTTTAGGACAGGTGTTACCAATCTATTCCAATGGTATCTTAGGAAGCGTGTGGAGCTCCTAGCCAGGGGGGTGTGCAAGCTGAATGATGGAGCGTGAGATCTCCTCTAGCTCCCGAGCTGGAAGGTCTACGGGAGCCGGGGTGGAGGGATGTGGAGTCTGTTGATACGCTTGTCTCTATCTACAATGCCATCATGGTGGTATTTTGGATCCTAATGGTTCTAATTTCGTTGAAAATATTCTATTTTGAGGTTTTCTTGGATAGAAGCCGTTTCTTTAAAACGTTGGAGGCTAGGCTGCCTAAGCGTGTAATCTTCTCCCTTAGGATTGCAGTTTCAGCCTTCCATGTTTTAGGTGCACTCCTCTTCTCATACCTGGTATACCATGCTTTAACATCGCCCTTGGAGTTTAAGAGGTCTGGGTATGAGATGTACGAGAGGGATCCAGAGCTCTTCCTAGCTCTAGTTGTTCTAGGCTTGCTAGTTGTGCCCGTGATGTTTGTAGGCTTAATTGTAAGCCTAGTACGAGAGATTGCTGGGGCCTCACGTAGGATGTAAGTATACATGCTTGCTGGATATTGCTAAGTGGTGGTGTGAGGTGTTAGTGGCATGGAGCTCGTGGAAGCCCTAATCCACGTGGTCAATCTCTCTGCATTCACAGTTTTCTCCGTGTTAACTATAATGTTCCGTGTTAACTATAATGTTGTTATATACTAGGGAATACTGTTATGGGTAGGAATATTACTCTTAGATCCCTGGAGGCTAGGCTACCTAGGGGTATCTCTCTAACTCTCAGGATCATAGGTTCCATCCTACTAGTTGTTGGTATAAGCTTCTATGCCTGGATTGCGTATAAGGGTTTAACGGGCTCTTTTGGATATGAAATCTACGGGTTTGGTGGAGCTCAACCACTACTGTTAATGGCTTTATTTGGAGCTATACTCTCTCTTTTCTTCATAGCAGGCTTTACAGTATTAGCGTTAAAACGGGTGAGGAGCTATACTTTCAGAAGCTAACCCCCCTGATGGTCTACCCTTCCTCAACTTCCACCTCATGCCACTAACTACTACATGGTCTACGGGGGAGCTCTGGTAATGGTTTAGAGCTTCTCACCTCAAAGTCTATAGTTGGAAACCTCTAGCTCCCACTGCCACCCCGCATCATCTACGGGTTAAGCCTTTAAACCTATACTGCTCAAAGCTCGAAGCTCCAGGTATTAGCTGGCTGTGAGCTGAGGTTGGGGTTTAACGGGTTCCTATACCCTCTAGGCTTCTGGTGGAGCTCCCTCCGTCCACCCTATTTCCTTAGGAGCTCCCCACCATCATATTAAGTAACCTCTCATGGGGGCGTTCGAGCTCACGGAGCTGGTTGTCGAACCTCAGCGTAGCCCATGAGGTTAGAGGTATAAGGGTTTGTATGGAGATTGAGATGGGATTTCAGGATATAGGGGTTACCCTAGGGTAGGCTGGGAGCTCCTAGGATCACTGTGTTAGAGGGTTAGCATGCCTTCTTCTCCTCTGCCTCCTTCATCTTCCTCAGGTTGTATCCTATCCAGAACCTGGAGTACCATAGTAGCTTCCATGCCTCAACCCTATCAGGGTACTCTTCCACAACTTTATCAGCTATCCTGTAGAGCTCCAGGGCCTCCTCTAGCGTTAGCTCATCCTTATTCAGGAGCTCCAGGGCTCTACGCCTCTCCTCCTCCGTTAGCGGGTTTACCGTTGCTACCGTGAAGAGCCTCTGAATCTCACTCCTAGCCAGTATATAGGCCTCCCTCCTCATCAAACCCTCGTATGCCATGAGGTCTACGAGGAACTCCTGGGAGCTCCTGAAAATCCTGAGAGCTATGTTAAACCTAGATTCTAACGAGCTAAGTCTCACCTCCAGAGAATCGAGCCTTGCTCCAAGCCTAGCCTCTACAAGACTTAACCTCCCCTCTAGCAAGCCTAGCCTCCTACCAAGCCATAGGAACCCCGTAGCTATAGCTACAAGTGATGCTAGAACACCTATGGAAGTAACTATCTCAGTTACACTAGCCACACCAACCCCCAAGTAGTACTTTGCTCCAGAGAACGTTTATATGTATACTTTCAACGTTAAACCCATATCAACGCCTGAATAAACCCTGGCTTCCTCCATCGTCTAAGGTAACCCCTCATGAGGTCGATGACCCCGTGGGCTAGGTGTGGGGCTTGGAGGGGGTAGAGCTCTAACACAGCTAGTGGGGCTAGAGCGTGGGGAGGTGTGAGCATTGCTTTAGAGCTCCAAGCAATGTCTGGCTGCACCTAACACATAAACTTTACTCGTGGACCCTAGTAACTCCCACCATGCTCGAACCAATGGCCATCAGACACCCCATGCTAAAAACAAGAGGTCTTCGAACAACTGGGCTAGTAGCAAACACCAAGCCATGATCATGGGGTTTAAGGAGAACACATGCCCATAAAGCAATAGACAAGGTAAGCGTGGAAAACAACTAACCCCCTTCAAAAAGTTGGGTGAACTCTCACCAAACAGATACATTGAATAGAACCATTAGAGGCCTATACCTTATGTCGAAGTACGTGTTGTTAACGTAAACCAGGGTGGTCTTACGCACCCAAACAGTAGCGTCGCTCACGTAACTCTGTGCCACAACTCTAATGGCATACGATAGCCCGATGGCATGGAGATCTTCGTAGACGTAGTCGACAAGCCTACTTGCAATTTCCAAGAATAACCTACAGAAACCAGGGTTTGGTGTAAGCGGACACCCTATATCCTGGGCAGTATGCCAAAGCAGGTTGAGGAGCAGGTTGCCGACAAGAGATGCTAGATTCGGGTTGGAGACTACATTAGCTACATCGGAGCTAGAATTCCAATACACTGTGCCTGGTTGGATGTTGAAAAGACGCCTGTAGAACGCTGTGTACTCATACTTCTCATAGGTGAGATTGCGTAGGAGTGGAGGATCCCTAGGTAGTGCCTCGTAGATGTCAGGGTATAATGTGACACTCTGCACTGGCACAATAGTAGGAGTTGCCACAACAACCCTCCAGTATGAACCACAACCTGAGATCGGCTGAGTTCTAGCGACATCTAGGCGTACGAGCATACCATCTCCAAGGTATCTATAGGTGGAGTAAACAACTGCATACTCTTTATAACGATGCTGGGAAGCCGCCAAAGGTATGTTTATCGTAGTTATAGGAGTTACACCTTCACTACCAATGAATATAAATCCAGCTATTCCAATCCCATGCTTATAATACCTATTCTGGAATATGGCAAATGACCCGCCTACAGCAAAAGGCTTATTATTTGGGTTGTGCATGTAAATTCCCAGGAATGGATGCCAGCCACTCCACTCTGTCGGGGCATTAGGGTTCCTCTCATGGTAATCTCTCCAAGCGTAGATTGGCGTAGGGGTGGGAGACTGCCTTAGCTCGTTCATGAAAGCTCTATTGACCCAGCTATCCATACTGTATAGCCCCTCCCTGAAAAGACGCGTAGGACTATCGGGGCGGAAGGATAGCTCGTAGAGGGCGTATTGTTTAGCTTGCTCTAAAGTGTAAAGGCTCTCCCTATAGTAGTATGCTAGGCTCCAGTTCCTAGCGAAGGCTCTCCAAACCCTTAGCTTAAGGCTATCCGGTACCTGGCTACCGTTAGTGTAGTATATGTTGCTCATCCACCCACTAAGAGGGCTATTAATGCTATTGTATAAGTCGGACCACCAGACCTCCGTGAACCATGCTGGGCATGTGGACTGCTGTGTTAGACCGTCTTGGGCTACCATAGCATCTGGGGAGCTCTCCCCGTTTATTCTCACATCTCCACCCATGGCCTTCCTGAGATCCTCTACTATAGGGCTTAGATCAGCACATGAAACCTTAATCTCACTCTTAGGCATCCTAGGATTCAATGTTATAACAAGGGGTTTCCTGAGGTGGGCTAGAGGGTCGGCTCTAG
>JAPYWV010000017.1 GCA_028276165.1 Acidilobaceae archaeon | reverse complement strand
TCTAGCCCTCTCAACAGCCTGATCTAACTTCAAACCCTTCTCGATAAAGTAGTCTATAGTGCTGTAGGAGTAGTGTGCAGTACACTCCAAAACCCTATCACCCTCAACCCTGCTAAGCGTAATAGTTATGCTGATCGCCGGTATAGGTGGAGACCTTAAAACCTCGGGGTTATCCTTGTAGAACTCCTCCCAAGACCTAGCAACCCTCCTAAAATCAAGATCCAAGCGTTCCCCAACAACACCCCTAAGCCAGTAAGAGTAACCCTCATAATCCAGAGGAGACATCATGGCTATAAAGAGAGAACCCAAACTATAGCCTTGCTTCTCAAGCCACCCAACGAAAGCTCTAGGAACTACAACGTAAACCCTACCATCAACACCACTAGCATGGAGAACAGAGGCTAGAGGAGCCACAATAGCGAACACAACGATAACAGCTAAGGCGAGGCTGGAGAACAGCCTGAGAACTCTCAATAACACCACACTTCACCTAGAGAGAGAGAAGACGAGGGTTTAAAAGCAGGAGTATATACGGGGTTTACGGGCTACCATAGTGTAGCCTCTAACACCCTCCACCCTATTAAACGTGCAGCAGGCGATTCTCAACTCCCACCTTCAGGCCTTCTCCTGCGGGGCTTCAGAGCTCTCTACAGGGGAAACCTTGTTGGGCTCTCAGCTAGCTTGGACTGGAGCCTTACCGCTAGGCGTTTCCCCGCTAACGGTATTTCCGTTAGCGGGGTTGGGCCTTGGTGTGGGTTCACTTGCTTCACCCACACCTCATGGGCCCCCCTTGAGCCCAACGCCATGGGGCTCCCATCTACGCCCAGGCAGCCAAGCCCCCCTCACCGTAGTGCGGATCACCAGGGGGCTGTACCCGCTAACCCCTCCCCCCTCCGAAGCTTAAATACCTGGTGTTTAGCCTAGGTCTTTGACAGCTCACCCAACACGTTATACCAAGTATTTACAGCTACCTACAGTTATTTAAATCTACCGTCAGCTCCGTAACAGCCTGGATCCTAAGGTTGGTGCTAGAAACTCAGTTGTCATTGGGGGGTTGCCTTAACCTCTACACCTGTTATACTGGAGATGTTGGCATCGAGGGGTTTCTGGGATTTCAGGGGTTCCCTCTTTGGCTTACGGTGGGTTACTCTAGGAGTTTTTCTCTGCACTTAGCGCATTCTGTTGTTGGTTTTAGTGGTACTTCGTCTATTGATGGTTTTAACGTGTCTATGATTATTAGCTTGTTGTATGATGGTTGTCCTATTTTTGTTGCTAGTTTTAATACCTCCATTACCTCTATTGACGCTGTTATCCCTACTGTTGGTGCTACTACGGCTGTGCATCCCGGTTCTGGTATTGGTTTTGGTGTTATGCATGCTAGGCATGTTGTAACCCCTCTTTGTATCACCGTTACCTGGCCGTAGTAGCTGTCTACTGCTGCGTGCACGTAGGGCTTCCCTGTCTCCCACGCGTACTCGTCTAGCACAAGCCTGGTCCTCCAGTCGTCCAGGCCATCAACTATTATGTCTGCCCCCTCTAGGGCCTCCGCAACGTTATCCCTTGTTATCTTAACGTTCCTAGCTTCAACCTCAACCAGGGGGTTTAGCTCTCTTAGCCTCCTCTCAGCTACAAGGGCCTTAGGCTTCCCCACGTCATCTGTGGTGTAGAGTATCTGCCTGTTAAGGTTCTCTACACCAACCACATCGTAATCCACTATTACGAGCTTACCCACACCTAGGGCTGCCAGGTAGAGGCTTACCAGGCTACCAAGCCCCCCTAGGCCTACTACTGCGACACTCGTCTCAAGCAGCCTAAGCTGCCCTAGGGCTCCTAGTAGTGGTAGTTGGCGTGAGTACCTCACAACATCTATCCTATCGAGCTCCAACAATCCTAAACACCCTCTTTAACCCACTCAGTCCTATCCCTGTAGTCTATAAGCTTTATACCCATCCTTGAAAGCCTATCCCTTATAGCATCCGATAGATCGTACATCCTCCTAGCTCTAAGCTCGCTCCTAACCTCTACTATCAACTCCAACAACCTATCCTCAAGCCCCAGGGTTCTAGGAGCCTCAAGTATGTCGTCCAGGACTGCGTAGACCTTGTTAAACTCGTAGAGCAACCTGTAGGTGTAGAGGAGCACGGCTTGGCTCTCGCTAGCCTCAACATCCCTATAGTATATGTTAGTGAGCTCCCAAACCCACCTCATGGCGGAGCCGAAGTTGAAGTCGTCGCTTAGAGACTCGTGCCACGACGTGTGTATCGTTCTAAGAGCCTTTAGGAGCTCCAGGCCCCTTGAGTCCAGGTAGTGTGTGGGCTCGCTCCTCTCAAGCCTCCTAGTAACCCTTGAAGCTACATCCCTAAGCCTCTCGTAGAGCCTCCTAGCCTGCTCTAGGCCCTGCTCGCTGTAGTCAAGGTTACTCCTGTAGTGTGCGCTTAGAAGCCATAGCCTTAGAGGCCCGGGGCCCCACCTGGCACTAGCCTCCTTGAAGGGTATTATGTTGCCAAGACTCTTACTCATCTTCTCCCCACCTATAGTCAGGTAGGATACGTGAACCCAGTACCTAACCCATGGTTTCACGTTGAAGTAAGCCTCGCTCTGAGCCCTCTCATTCTCATGATGTGGGAATACCAGGTCTATGCCACCACCGTGCAAGTCTATAGTCGAGCCGAGGTACCTGCTGCTCATAACACTACACTCTATATGCCACCCAGGCCTCCCCCTACCCCAAGGGCTATCCCAACTAGGCTCCCCGGGCTTAGCGGCCTTCCATAGAGCGAAGTCGTAGGGGCTCCTCTTCTCCCTCAAAAACTCCTCCTCCTGCCTCCAAGACTCGCGGGAGAAGCTCCCACTAAGCCTACCGTAGTCAGGATACCTATCGACATCGAAGTAGACGCTACCACTCTCAGCTACATAAGCGTAACCCCTATCTATGAGACCCTGTATAAACTCGATTATGTCCCTTATGTGGGCTGTAACCCTAGGGTGAACGTCAACTCTAATCTTTAAAGCTTCAAGCATCCCCATGTAGTCCCTGGTGTACTCCTCGACAACCTCCTCCCAACCCCTCCCCTCCTCCCTAGCCCTATTGATAATCTTATCATCAATATCTGTTATGTTCTGGACATGGAATACACTGTAACCCCTAAGGTTCAGGTACCTTTTAATGGCATCGAATACGGTGAAGGTCCTCGCATGGCCTATATGGGTGTAGTCATAGGGTGTAGGCCCGCAAACATACATTGTTACAAGCGGGGGGTTAGCCGGCTGGAGTACCTCAAGCCTCCTACTGAGAGTGTTGTGAACTCTAATCGACACAATGCCCCGAGCACCACTCTCAAACCTTCAACTCTAAAGCTTATAAAGATTGACCATGTAGGGTTTATAGTCCACTATCATCCTTTAAAAGGTTTAGTTGACAAGAGGCGAGCAGGGATGGGGGTGGAGCACAGGGACCCCCGCTTAGAGCACCCCGTCGTTAAGGCTATGAGGGAGATATCCCTGTTCGTTTTGAAAGCCTCTGAGATGGTTGATTTAAGCCAGGTCGATAGGCTGATCGATATACTCCTTAAGGCTTATAACGATAGGAGGAAGATACTGGTCATGGGTGCTGGGAGGAGCGGGCTTGTTGGTAGAGCTTTCGCCATGAGACTCCTACACCTGGGCTTCAACTCCTACGTTCTAGGTGACACCATAGTACCTAGTATCTCGCGCGGCGATGTAGCCATAGCCATATCAGGTTCTGGGAGAACACAGCTTATACTAACGGCTGCCGAGGCCGCGAAGAAGGTTGGAGCTACGGTGGTGGCTATAACAAGCTACCCTGATAGCCCCCTGGGGGCCCTAGCAGATCTAGTAGTCTGGGTGCCTGGTAGGGCTAAGACGAGTAGGGTGGAGGACTTCTTCGCAAGACAGATACTAGGCATACATGAACCCCTAGCACCCTTAGGGACCTTGTTCGAGGATACAACAGCAATATTCCTAGACGGGGTCATATACGCTCTAATGAAGAAGCTAGGGGTTAAAGAGGAGGATATGTCGTTAAGACATGCAAACATAGAACTATAGAACATGAGCCACCCAGTGGAAGGCTGGATAGTTGAGACAAACCTGCTAGGCCTTAGGGAGCTCTGGGTGGTTAGAGGCTACAGGCACCCCCACGGACACCTAGTGGTATCCCCGTACGTGATCGGAGGTAGGAGGGTTAAACAGTATGATTGGGGTAGCGTGCCAGGGTGGCTACTATCCTACATACCCTGCGTCGGCAGGACAGCCCCGCTAATGCCCATGGGGAGGGTGATTAGGACTGTGGATCCAGGGAGCGTCCTAAGGGTTAGGAGGAGTGATCTGCCACCAGCTGTGATAGAGCTCCTAGACATCATGGGCCCTGAGTGGGCTGGGATAACCGGGTCGTGGGCTGTAATGAGTGAGAGCCCTGGTAGCGATGTAGACTTACTAGTCTACGGTAACCACTGGGAGATGTACAGGGCGCTCTTGGATTTAAGAAGTGAGGGTAGGGTGAAGCCCTGTATGGTTGCTGAGAGGTACTCCAAGGTCATGGATAAGATCTCCTGGAGCTCCTACAGTAAGCTAGTCGAACACAGGGTTCTGGACTCCTGCTATAAGGGCATACCATACACTATAAGGATCCTAAGGAGACTCGATGTTGAGCCCTGTGAGGGGATTATCGCAAGGATAGGTGTTTACAAGGGGCCCTTTAAGGTGGTTGAAGCCATGGAGCCACATTTAACACCAGCAAGGTACCTGGTTGAGATTAAGGGGGTAGAGGTTCTAATGGAAACCTGGCATACGAGGTTCATGGAGTTACCTAAGGGGCTCTACAGGGGTTACCTAGAGCTCTTCTACGAGAGGGGGGTCACAGTAGCTAGCCCCGACATAATTGGCTCGATCGAGGGGCCTCTATGAAGGTAACCCCGGCCCTCGAACCAGAACATGGATCCTACGTGATCACCAGGGATGGGCTGGTAGGCGTCGTCATCGGGATCCCCCGTCCCCCGGAGCTCCTCCCCATAATACCAAAATACATTGTATGTGGGGAGAGCCTCTGGGCCCGAGGAGGCTCCGGGTTCTGTAGGATCCTGGAGATGTACGGCCCTAGGGGTGTCAGCGATACCCTAGCTAGGATTGGGTTTAAAGAGTACCATGACGGCATCTACAACTCCCCCATGCCCTATGTGAGGATGTCGGATGTAGTGGAGGTCACCAGGCCTAGAGATGCTCTAGCCAGGGTTACCAGTAGGCCCTCGAACGAGCTCCACTACGAGCTCCTGGAGGTGCTAGGCCTCTTAACAGAGAGCGGTGTTGAGCTAAGCAATGTTGGTCTAACAGGTTCACTGGCTATCGGCATAGAGAATGTAAGGGTATCCGATATAGACCTTGTTATCTACGGCTCTGAGAGCACGGAGATAGCATACCAGGTTTTCAGGGGGCTTGGAGGTAGCTCCACCCATCTGGAGGAGTTTGGTGGTTTAAAGGTTAAACCCGGGGTTAGCATAGGCTGGAGGAGGGCTAGGTTCAAGAGGTACATTGTAGGGTGGGTTGGGGTACCAGGTGTTGGGGAGCTCTGCGAACCCATGAGGAGTTACTTCAGCTTACAAAGCCCCACCACCCCTGTAGACCTGGTTGTTGTTATTGAGAGAGCTCAAGCACAGGCCCTCACGTACCCACCATGTGTTATGAGTAGGGATGGGGTCTATGTTGTATCCTTCGAGTACAACGTGGGAGCCCTCTTATACGAGGGTGGGGTTTTCAGGATTAGAGGTCTAGCTGATAGGAGTGCAGGTGTAGTATACCTAGCTACGAGGGAGATGCCTGGCTTCATAGAGTTGATCGGCTAAAATGGGATCCCAACCCTCCTCTTATACTCATCGTAGAGGCTCTCAACCCTCCCAGCCCACTCGTCGAGCCCCCTCGGGTCCTCCGGGTAGCCCATGTAGAGGCTTTTAGCCCTCCTCATGTACTCGCTAACCGTTATGAGCTTGGCTAACAGCATCGGCTTCCCTAGGAGCCTGACCACTAGGCTAACCTTGTCTAGGAAGCTTGGTGTCATCTTTAGCTCCCCCTCACCGAACACCGATTCTATCTCCTCCATGCCAGCCAGCCCCTTCCTTATAGCCCATTCAATCTCGTCGTTGGAGAGGGTTTGCAGGAACATCCTGAGTATGTCTAAGGCCGCCTGTTTAGCCCCCGTGGTCCTCATATACCTTAGGTTAAGCCCCCACAGCCCCCTGGCTGTGAAATCACCGTTAGTGAAAGCCTCCACTATGGTTTCAGCCGCGTACCTTGCAGCCGTCATGGCGTACCCCATCCCACCCCCGTGTATGGGGTCTACTGTGTAAGCACTATCACCTATTGCTATGAAGTTATCCCAGACCATGGTCTTAGAAGGCCTCCTCGTAGGTATCCTAGCTCCAGCCTCGTTTATAACCCTAACCTCTCTACCAACATCAGCTCTCTTCATTAAAACCTCCTTGTAGACAGCGGCGGGGTTGGGGAACCCCCTACCAAGCTGTACCCCCAAGCCTATGTTTGCAATCCTCCTCCCCTTAGGGAAGAACCACCAGTAGCCTCCGGGTGCGATGTCCACGTTGAAGTAGAGTCTTATGAAGTTAGGCTCGTCTATGTCGTAGTCTAGCTCTACAATCCTCCTATAGGCTACAACGAAGTCTGTTTCAGGAGGGTTCTCGACTATAGGCCACTCCTCCGGGAGCTTCCTCCTAATAGCGCCACCACTACCTGTAGCATCGACGACAACCCTAGCTCTAAACTCAACCTCTCCGAACTTCTCACTAGTAGCCCTAACACCAACAAGCCTACCAGCCTCTATCACTGGGTGGGAGGCCCTAGTTCTTAGGTATATGTCCACGCCAGCCTTGGAAGCCTCTCTTAACAGCATTAAACCATACTTATTCCTGTCAATAATGTAGCCAGCCCTCTCACCAACAAGCCTTATAACCCCCTCCTCGGAAGGGCTGTAGACTAGGGCCCCATCAACAACCTGCATTAGAGCATCGCCAGAGGGGTGGGGAAGGCCGTTGCGGTCGAAGTGACCAGCACTAATAGCATCACCACAAGGCTTACCCCAAACCCTATCCTCACCAACCCAATCTATGCCAGCAACCCTCAAACCAGAACCTCTAAGCATGTATGCAAGAGAAGACCCCGCAGGGCCTAAACCCACGATAACGACATCGTAGTCAAAACGCCTCACACCAGACACCAGGAGAACTAGAGGCGCCGAACCGGTATTTATACCTGAATATATGTCCCGTGGGCTAGGAGCCCCTGGAAGCTATTAAACCTCTGAAGTAACTAAAACCATGGGTGCCGGATATGTGGAGGCCTAGGAGGAGAAGAAGCATATTCGATATCTTCGACGAGTTCTTCAGGGAGTTCGAGGAGAGGTTTGCCGAGATAGAGGATGAGATGGAGAGAGCGTTTAGGAAAGCTCTTGAGGAGGGTAAGAGTGAGAGTGTAGGCCCCTACATCTACGGTATAAGGATCACCATAGGCCCCGATGGTGTTCCTAAGATCGAGGAGTTCGGTAACATAACAAGGGGGAGGAGGGGGAGGCCTCTTATAAAGGAGGAGATGGAGCCCCTGGTTGATGTTATCGAGAGGGGTGATGAGGTGTGGGTTGTAGCCGATGTACCCGGTGTACCCAAGGAGAATATAGACGTGAAGGTTACAGAGAGAACTGTTACCATTAAGGCTCAGAATGAGAGGAAGTATTATAAGGTGGTGGAGCTACCAGTCGAGGTTGTACCCGAGTCTGCTAAAGCATCGTACAAGAATGGCGTTCTAGAGATTAGGTTGAAGAAGAAGAGTGGTGGTGAGGAGAAGGGGTTTAAAGTTCAGATCGAGTAGCCTATAAGGGACTTGCACGTTTCATCCAACTCCCCCTCGATAACATCCTCTCCCACAATCTTACTCAGGCCATCGAAATCGCAGACAACCATTGTGAATTCAACCTCACCATTTATAGCCCTCTCAATCCAGGAGAGTACATCCCTACACTCTTGTGTTTGCACACCACCACAGGCTATAAGTGCTGCTTGCTGGAACTCGTAGAGTATGCCCTCAACCGTGGTTATATAACCGTAACTGTACATTGTAGGGGTGTACTCTAAGCCAACATCCGGTATTAGGATAGCTGCCCTAGCGGATTTAACCATAAGGTACCTTAGCTCCCTCTCACCTCTAACCCTTAACACAATCTTCTTAGGCCCCTTCTCCTCTAGAACACCAACATCCCTTCGTTTAAACCCACACTCCGAGCAAGACCCAACGCTTAGAAGTATCCTCCCGAATACTGGGACCTCGTAGACGTACTCCTCAACCTTAAAAGTATACCTACCGCAGTAAGGGCATCCTACTACGTACTCGGAGATCTTGATAGCCCCACTTCCACCCAGGCCTTCATCCAACAGATCGCGACCCTCGGATGTAGGGGGGCCATCGGTTCCCGAGATGGGAGGCCACCTTGTAGGTGCTAGGGCATTACGTCCGGATCGTATTCATCATACTCCCCTACGGTATCCGGCTCCGGGGTCTTGAGGCCGAGGGGGCACCCCTTCCCAAGCCTTATAGGCTCGGGTATGCTACTGAGTAGTACTACTCTACTAGCCCTACTCTCTCCTATCAACGGGTACCCTGTGTACTCTGCTAGAGCTAACCCAACCTTCCTAACGTACTCGTGCTCGGCCATGTTATCCTTTGACAGCCTATACCTGCTAGCTCCAAGCCACATGTACGATTTAATCTCTATGTAAGTCGGCCTCGCTATCTCAACTAGCTTAGCGAACCCCCTTAACGCCTCCTCATGGTCATTAAACCCTTTAACCAACGTTATCCTAAACACTGTGGGGCTGGTGAAGCTGGGTAGTAGCTCTAGGGTTTCGAGTGTGAGCTCCCAAGCCCTGGGGACTAGGGGTCTTGTGAAGTAGTTGTAGCTCTTCTTATCCCAAGCCTCAAGGCTTACGTATAGCTGGCTTGGCTCCTCATCTAGGTTAGCTAGAACGTCTGGTCTAACACCCCTTGTTACAAGGAACGTCGTCATACCCCTCCTATGAATCTCCTTTATTAAATCGCTTAGCAATGGGTATAGCGTGGGCTCCCCTGTAAGGCTTAGGGTTACATGAGCTGGGTTCATAGCCTCCTCTACTAGCTTAGGGTCGACCTTAGGGTGGCCCTTATAACCGCTCATAAGCCTCCTATGAGCTTTTATAAGCTCGTCTACGAGGAGCTTGGGGTCGTCGTAGAATGGCATCTTGGTTTCATCCATGTCAACACCGACATCTACAGGTCTAATCCTCCAACAGTGCATGCAGGCGTTCCAACACCAGAAAGCTGAAGGGCTCATCTGTATATCCCTATGGCTCTCTATGCCGTAGAACTTACACTTGTAGCAGTGCCTCCCATCAACCATAGCCCTATGGGTCCAGTAGCATTTCTTAACAACGGTATGCCTACCAACGAAATGGTATTTCTGCTTAACCATCCTCTCGACTAGAGGCAACCACTTCTCCGGAATACCCTCCGGTACTCCAGGCTGCCTTCTCTGCACTAACACCAACTAACCCACCATTATCACTTAGAGCTAGCGGATCTATATAAACCCTTCTCTATAAGGTATTGGTAAGCACTATAAGCTGCGACAGCTCCTGTAGCCGTAGCCGTCACTACCTGCCTGAAACCCCTCCACAGGTTTATAGCATCTCCTGCGGCGAACACGCCTGGTATGCTAGTCCTCATCCACTCATCGACCTTGATATAACCGTATTCGTCGACCTCCAAGCCTATGCTCTTGAAGAAATCTGTAGCAGGCTCAAACCCGATCTCTATGAAAATCCCGTCAACCTCCAGGATCCTGGATTCCCCCGTAGCCTTGTTCAGGACTTTGACTGCCTTAACGTGGTCATCACCTACTATCTCTGTAACCACTGTATCCAGTAGGAGCTCTACATTATCCCTACTTAGAACCTCCTTCACTAGTACAGGTTTAGCTCTAAACTCCCTCCTCCTATGGATTAGGTAGACTTTACCAACATAACTGCTTAGGAGAGATGCACCTTCAAGCGCTGAGTCCCCTCCCCCGACTACTGCAACAGCCTTTCTACCCTTGAATAGTGGGGCATCGCATATGCTACAATAGCTAACACCCCTCCCCTGGAACTCCTCCTCTCCAGGGACTCCAAGCTTCCTTCTCCTAGCTCCAACAGCTATTATGACTGCGTTAGCGTAAACATCGACACCCCCGGTCCCCAGAACTCTAAACATATCACCCTCTCTTAGAATACTCTTAACCTCAACTCCTGGGATTATCCTAACTCCAAAGGATTGAGCGTGATCCCTAAACCTGGCTACCAGCTCTGAAGCACTAATCCTGGTGAAACCGGGGTAGTCGTCAACCCAATTCGTTAGGTTAAGCTGACCCCCGATATCCACTGTTAGGACAACTGTTTTAAGTAGAAATCGTGAGGCGTAGATGGCTGCTGAAAGCCCGGCAGGCCCACCCCCGACTATGACTAAATCGAACCTCTCACCTTTCTCTAGCCTAGGTCTAGTAGTTATCCTCAGAGACACGGGATCCCACCGTGAGGTCAGACTAGATCCTATGAACTACCTCAACCTCCACCTCATCGACGCCCTCGACCCCCCTTATGAGCGCCTCCAACTCCTCAGTTCCACCCTCAGTCTCCTCAGGCATGGTTATAACGAGTCTTAGAGCCTTATATCCAAATGCTATAGGCACCTCCCCAAACCTAACTAAGCTATACTGCGGTGGTAGGCTAGACTCAATCCTCTTAACCAGCTCCTCTAAGTTCACATCGACACTTGAGGGGAAAACCCTAATAGCTACAGCAACCCTAGCCACGATATACCACCTTAAACCTGGATATCCAAGTGAGGCCTTTAAATCCACTGTGGGTCTAGGGGAGTAAAGCTTAATTACTTCATCCAATTCAATTCTAATGAAAAACGCCGGAGGGTGGGGGTTGATGGTTATAGCTAGGGCTAAGGCTTACATGAGCTCCGCTAACCTAGGCTCGGGCTTTGATGTGGTAGCTGTTGCCCTAGATAGCTACTGGGATGTCGTTGAGGTTAGCTTGTCTAGAGGCTCTGGTAGTGTAGCGCTAACTAGCGTGGATGGCCCCTTTGCACCCCACGTCCCCCGAGGGTCTGATAACATTGTTGTTAGAGCCCTGGAGCTAGCTCTCAAGGTTTTAAACATTGAGGGTATCGATGTAACTGCTAGGTTGTGGAAGGGTATTCCTGTGAGTAGTGGTCTAGGTGGTAGTGGGGCTTCAGCTGTTGCCGCCATATCAGCCCTCATGGGGGCCCTTGGAATGCAAGTTGACAGGCTCACCGTAGCCAGTATCGCTGGTCTAGCTGAAGCTAGTGTAGCTGGGGAGCCTCATTTCGATAACGTTACCGCATCAAGCCTCGGGGGTTTGGTTCTACTCCTAACCAGTAAACCTCCCATACTTGCTAGGAGGCTTAACGTAGGGGATCTATACTTCGTGGTATCCACCCCCTTGGTTAAACCTATTGAGGGTAAGACTGGGCTTATGAGGAAGGTTATACCTAGGACTGTAGACCTAAGTGTTCACGTTGAAGCCTCAGCTAGGCTTGCATCACTACTCTACGGTCTAATATCGGGTGACGTGGAGGCTCTATCAAGGGGGCTTGATGACATCCTAGTGGAGCCTGCTAGGTCTAAGTACGTGCCCTGCTACGATGTTGTTAGAAGCTATGCTAGGAGAGGAGGGGCTGTGGGATCCGTTATAAGTGGTGCTGGGCCCAGCATGCTATCTATAACCACCTCTAGGGATAGAGCCTTGGAGGTCTCACGGTGGGTTGAGAGAGCCTACAGGGATTGCGGTGTAGAGGCTGTAGTCAAGGTGGCCAATATAGCCCCGGGTGTTGAGGTGGAGGTGGGAGGAGACGGGTAAGGCTACGGACTCGATACACGGTCACATGTTCAAGGATGAGGTTACAGGAGCCTTCATACCACCAGTATTCCTAACAGCTATGTTCGAGCAGAGGGGTGAGACTAGGCTCACAGATAGGGGTACGGAGCTGAAGTATAGTAGGGAGGAGAACCCAACGACTAGAGCTTTAGAACGGGTACTAGCTAAACTAGAGGGTGGTAGTGATGCTCTAGCGTTTAACAGCGGTATGGCAGCCATATCAGCTACCCTACTTGCACTAGCAAAACGTGATACAACAATACTAATGCCAATGGAGGTCTACGGGACCACAATGGAGCTAGCTATGACGTTAAGCGATAAGATAGGCTACAGACTCGAACTATCATGGCCTGATACAGAATCCCTAGTAGAGAGTATAAAGTCCACGAGACCAGACATAGTCTTCGTGGAGTCCATGACAAACCCCACGCTTAGAGTCATAGACGTAGAGGAGGTTTCAAAAACATGCTTCGACGTAGGATGCTGGGTTGTAGTTGACAACACGTTCACAACACCAATACTCCTAAACCCCTTGAGGAAGGGGGCTCTAATAGTACTACATAGCCTAACAAAGTACATAGCAGGTCATAACGACGTCGTGGGAGGAGCAATTATATCAACAAGCCCTATGGTTAAACTACTATGGGATTGGAGGAGGATGCTAGGTAGCATAATGCAACCATTCGAAGCATACCTAACACTAAGAGGTGTTAAAACACTGTATGTGAGGGTTGAGAGATCATCAACAACAGCTAAGGCTATAGCAGAGTTCCTAGAAGACCATCCGAGGGTGGAAGAGGTATACTACCCAGGCCTAGACAGCAGCCCTTACAAGAGGATAGCAGATAGGATATTCGAGAGGAAGCTATACGGCTCAATGGTATCATTTAAAGTTAAAGGGGGGAGAGATGAGGCAGTAAAGGTACTTAGAGCTGTAAAGTTGATAAAACCATCGCCAAGCCTCGGGGGGCCCGAATCACTACTAACATACCCCATTATAAGCGCCTCAAGAGCACTCCCAGAGGAGGTTAGAAGAAAGCTAGGCATAACAGAAAACCTATTAAGACTATCAGTAGGCCTAGAAGACCCAGAGGATCTTATAAACGATCTAAGCCAAGCATTACAGTAGTTAAGATACCGAGAGGGTAATGTTAAGCGTGGGCCAGCTAGCAAAGTGAGCTTGACTACCAGCATAACCGTGAGTTTAACAGCCTTACCACTCGCCTTCCTCAAACCACAGGCCCACATGATACTAGCGAGCACCGCTATCTCGATAACATTCCCACTACCAGTCTACATACCATCCCTAACTGGGTTGAAGAGTGGGAGTCCCAGTAAGGGTTTGAGGGGGTTATCCACTATAGCCTCCGTTACACCAGCCATGCTAACACCGTTAATAGCACTAATATTCAGTATAGGTTAACGTTGATGATCCTAATAGCCTTGTACTTCGCGCTACTTCAGATTAGGGGTAGAAGAGAACCATTTATTCTATTCGCTCGCTTACCCCCCACTCACAGACTTCATAGGGCTTATGTATAGTGCTCTCCAGGATTCAACAGTCGTGCAAGCGGCTCTTATCACGGCTATGTCGTTTACAACACCTTTAATATTCACCGTATCCACTATATCCATGTCTTAGGAAGTCTTAGGAATTACCGGGTCCCTTTAAAACCCGCGAAGATCTATATTCCATTAGTTTTAAACATTGTAGGCTTAACAGCCTTCACGTACTCTAAGACCGCAGGGCTGTTCTTGTTAACTCTATTCCTACTCTCTCACTTCATAGCCATAGGTTACTATAGCTTTCCAGGGCTACTTAGGATAGCTGAATCCTCAACACCCCTCTTCAGGTCTGTTACGAGGTACATAGTGTTAGGTCACAGAACAGCCTTCATCTCCGTAATCCTACTAGCATACCATATCGTGGTTTGAGCGAGAGACATCGTATTAGTACATGACATCTACATGGGCTTCATAGGAGCCCACGTATACCTCCACACACCTCTAATGGTGCCATTCATGATGGGTATAAAGAGTTCGAGAAGGTATAACCCAACTCCGTTCGTACTACTCCTTTTAGCAACAATTCTAAGAGCGCTATCCCCAGACCTGTCATACTTAGTACTCTTACTAAGCTTAATAGCGTTATCCTTGACTATCAAGCCGTGACCTCCTCTGTCTACTAGATTTGGACGGGTTTTCCGGAGGTTAAGCTCTTACTATTTTAATAAAACTTCTGAGGTACAATTATCCAGGTGTAGTGGTGTGAGTGCAGGTTCCGGACTTGGTAGTTCAAACCCCAAGGATATTATAGATTTTCTTGTTAAACTATCGAGAGAGGAGCCGGTGCCTTCGAGTGGTATGATGTTCACCCATTCTTATGAGACAGGCGATCCTGTGTTAAGAGATCTCGCCCGTAGAGCTTTCGAACTGTATATGGATAAGACTATGTTGGATTTTACTGTTTACCCGAGCTTGGTGAAGCTTGAGAGGGATGTTGTATCGTTTGTTGCTAGGCTTATGGGCGGTGGTGAAAGCGCTGCTGGGACCTTCACATATGGGGGTACTGAGAGTATAATTCTTGCTGTTAAGGCTGCAAGGGATTTCTTTAAATCGAGGAACCCCGATTTAGTGCCTGAGATTATTTTACCGTACACCGCTCACCCAGCATTCGTTAAAGCTGCTGTATACTTGGGTTTAAAGCCTGTCCTGGTGCCTGTGAATTTAGAATCTTTTAAAGTAGATCTAAACGCTGTTCAAGAGAGGGTTAGTCGGAGGACGGCTATGATTGTAGGTTCTGCTCCCAACTATCCCGTTGGTGTTGTAGACGATATTAGAGGGTTGAGTGATATAGCTTTAGATCACAATGTATGGCTTCACGTTGATGCTTGTATAGGTGGGTTTGTCCTACCGTTTTTCAAGGATCTAGGCGAGCCTATACCTGATTTCAATTTTAAACTCGACGGTGTCTACTCTATATCAGTTGATCTCCACAAATACGGTTACACCCCTAAGGGCGCATCTGTAATCCTATACAGAGATAGGAGTTTAAGGAAATACCAGTTCTTCGCATACTCTAGATGGCCTGGGTATCCTCTAGTAAACACCGTTACGCTATCTACTAGATCAGCCGGGCCTCTTGCAGCCTCATGGGCTGTTATCAAGTACCTGGGATACGATGGTTACCTTAAGCTATCTAGCAAAATCCTTAATGCTAAGAAGAGGCTGGTTGAGGGTATTAAGGCGATAGGCTTGAAGATCCTAGGGAGCCCTGAGTCGAGCATTATAGCGTTTACGAGTGAGGAGATTAGCGTTGCACAGCTCTCCCTATCAATGAAGAGGAAAGGGTGGATTATCCAAGTTCAACCTGGCTCCATCCACCTAGGATTTCCTCAAAGCATACACCTAACCATAAGCCCTATACATGAGGGCCTGGTAGATGCATTCCTTAGGGATCTAAGGGAATCTGTTGAAGAAGTTAGGAGTAACCCGTTTAATGTAAGCATGGAGGATCTAGTTAAAGTAGCAGGAATACGAGCTAGCCTAAGTGAGCTAGTGGAAAAGCTTGGCTTGAGTAGAGAGGTTATCGTAAAGGATGAAACGCTCCTCCTAATTAGCGAAGCCATAAGAATGCTACCACCTGATTTCGTTGAAACAATGCTAGTAGAAGTTGTTAACGAGATCGTGTTCTAGAGAGGGAATTCCGGAGATTAGCTCTTTTAATACCTTATAAGCTTTAACATATAATTTGAACAACTTCTCATAGTACTCCACAGCCCTCCTATCAGGTTTAAACACTCTATCAACTTCGAACCTAGAGGTTGCATCGCGAAAACTCGTTAAACCCAAGGCTACTGAGGCTATAACAGATGCTCCTCTCAGTGTTGCATCCTGTGGATCAGCTATTCTTCTCACAACCCTGTTTATAGCATTTGACACTATCTGACACCATAGATTGCTTTGCGCACCGCCACCAACAATGTTTACATGCTCCTGCACACTAGTCATCTTCTCCACAAGGCCGTAGACCCACTTTATATTCAATGCTACACCTTCAAGGACCGCTCTAACCACGTCTCCCCTACTATGTATTAAACTGAGATTTACGATAGAACCTCTAATATTAGGATCGTCTATAGGAGCTCTCTCACCATAAAGCCATGGCATGAATAGTAGTCCACGCGCGCCTACACCCGACTCCTCGGCCATCTTCAACGCCTCTTCATACTCCCCCTTCATACCGATGATCTCAAGGACTTTATCTAAAGCACCTCCTGCTATCTCCTGCTCTGCAACTAGGAGGTAATATCCTGGGATCCCACTTGGTATAGAACCTATGTAGTTAAATAGATCTAGCTTCCTCCTAGCAACATGGGCTGCGACCCAATCACTAGTCCCAATGTATATGTGAATCTCGTTCTCCTCTATAGCACCAGAGCCTATGGCTGCGCTCGTCATATCACCTGACCCTACAACCACGGGTATACCTTCACTAAGCCCTAGACATTCCGCTGCATCACGTCTAAGTAACCCTGCTATATCAGTAGACTTCATTATCTTCGGGAACATGTCTACGTTAAGCCCAAATCTCCTTAGTAGACGTGGATGCCATTTGAAATCGAAGCTTCGCGTATCAACTAGCCATGTTAGTGATGCGTCGTCCGGGCTTACCACGTAGGATCCCGTAGCTTTAGCTATTAGGAAACTGTTTGTACCAAGTACTTTAAATGTTTTACCCCAGACATCGGGCTCGTTCTCTCTAATCCAGAGTATCTTGGAGATAGGGTCTTTCCCAGTCCTCCCAGGAGCTCCACCTGTTATACGGAGGAACTCTAGTAACATGAAAGCATTATAACCCTTCACTCTTGGGAAACCACTCCATAGACCCCTCGGGTACCCTGCAGCCCTCTCATCAAGCCATATTATGAGCTTCCTGAGAGGGTTACCCTCCTTATCCACAGGAACAACACCAGCCATATGACCGCTGAAGACCACGCCCAAAACCTTACCGTCACCCTCAAATACTATGGATGAAGAGAGCCTACACAGCCTATCCCAGAGAAGCTCAGCGTCAACCTCAGCCCAGCCATGCCTAGGAGTTTCAACCATAGCATCCTCCACGACTTTACTTACTACCTTAAACCTCTGTGGATCAACAAGGCCTACCTTAATCTTGGTAGTACCAACATCAACTGCCAGTATAAACTCCCTGTACTCTCCCACTAGCAACACCATGTATTAAAGTAGACACTGTACTTAAATGAACATAGTAGGTTCCTAAGCCCCATCATTCTTCCACATAACAGCTTGAGTATTAACACCTAAGGTCTCATAGTAATACTTACTATCATTGTAAAGCCTAATACAGGTCAACCTCATGCCCGTTAAACTCTCATACCCAACCTCAGATGATAGCCGTCATAGCTTAATCTCGCCTTGAAAAGGTAAGGTTTGCTAGACCCTAATATCATCCCTAACATCATATAGTTGGTTGGCTAGGTTTGAAGTGAACAGTCTAAGACGAAATGCTATTTAAGCTTAATCTTGGCTTAATGTCATGCGGTGGTAGAAGCTGTTTATAACGTCTAACGCTTGGGAAGCTACTGTGTTTGAAGCCCCGGGTGTCGAGGTCTTAGATGGAGCGGAGGGAGCGGATCTTAGACCTGGGGGGCTTCAGGCCGGCCCGATGTGGATGAGTGCCTTTACTTCACCAAGCTTAACAGGTTCACGTGATGTTGGGAGGGTCTGGAAGAGATTATATTGTAATGTGGGGAGGGGGAATGATCCCCGAAGATCTCGGCTGGGAAGGCGGGAGGTTTATGGAGAGAAGGAGGGACTGGGAGACAATGCCAAACACCCTCAAACAACGATGAAGGGACAGCCGGTTTCTATCCTTACCTACTATAGGCTTCTCTATAGTTTAGCTTTCCAGTTCGACTTTAACGTAGCTAGATCCCTCTTACCGTCGCCAGACGTTGTTAGCGTTGTCTTATCCTCTACGGGTAGGGTTAAGTATGTTCTTGTTAATGGTGTTAGGATGCTTACCCTTAGGCCTACTGATGGCTTTTTCACTTTGAGTATTGAGGCTGGTGAGATTGTTAGGAGGGCCTCCAGGCCTCCAAGGTTTAGGGTTGTGGTTAGGGGTGGTGAGGTTGCTAGGGTTAAGGGTAGTATTTTGAAGCCTATAGTGTTGGATATCGACCCCCATCTCAGGCCTGGTGATGAGGTTATAGTTGTCGACGAGCTTGATAACCTCGTTGGTGTTGGTAAACTTAAGCTCCCCCCGGTTGTAGTTAAAAGCTTGGAGAAGGGTGAAGTTGTTAGGGTTAGGGCTTTAAGGGAAGGTGGGGTCGTTGGAGGTAGTTCTGAGAGAGGTTAGTAGGGGGGATCTAAGAGGTTCCATCCTGGTGACTGGGTTTAGAGGCTTTGGTATGGTTGGCTACATGGCCTCAAAGCACCTAGCTCTAGCCCTCAGGGCTAGTAAGGTTGGCTACATACTCTCTGATTCAATGCCACCCTTCATAGCAGTGGAGGAGGATGGTGTAGGGTACCCGTTCGACATATACTATTCAAGGGAGGCTAGGACCACCATACTGGTTAACAGGGCTGTACCTGATAGAGATGTGGCTGACGAGTATACAAGGTTTGTAGCAGAGTGGGCTAAGAGCATTGGGTTTGATTTCGTAGTACTCCTAGGGGGTCTGAGTAGGGAGTTTAGACCACCTGGGGAGGAGTACGGCTACAGGTGGCTTCATAACGCGTTCTACGATGGGCCTCAGCTAGAGGCTCCTAAGCTGGAGTACGGTCTAGGCGTCATGGGCCCCCTAGCTCTACTATACATATACCTGGATTACTACGAGGTGCCAACTGTAATGATACTACCCTACTCCATAGTAGAGGGTGTTGACTACGAGGCCGCACTACTAGGCATAAAGGTGGTGTCATCGAAGCTACTAAGAGTAACACTACAGCTACCAGAGCTTGAAACACTAGCTAGAACTCAGAGGGCCGAGTTTGAGAAGATAATAAAGCTCATAGAGAGGGAGGAGAGGGAGGAGCACGAATCGAAGGGTATGTACATGTAGGAGGTGCTAGCAGAGATCAATCGTATCTAAACCTAGCATTCTAGCCTCCATGGCGACAACGAGGGTCCAGGATAGGCTACCACAGTAACCCACCTTAACCCTAACCCCACGGCTCCTAGCCTTAGCACTAATAGCTCTTAAAGAGTAAACCAGGTCATCGAGAACCCCCATATCGTGAACCCTAGACTTAACATGCTGGGTTGACGGGTACAATCCACATATGACAGCTGGGACCAAGCCTAGGTAGGGTGTGTAGTAGATAACATTAACCCCAGCATCTCCGCCCAGACACTCCTCATCACTTAGAAGTGGTTTTAGGAGGAGCTCCTCAACACCCTCTAGAAGGGTTTCAATCAACCTCCAGCTTCTAACCCTAAACCTTACCACCCTTGGATTCCACATACTCTCCACGCTATAGAGCTTAAGCCCGTAAACCTCACCCTTACTATGAGGTGTCCTAAGCTCAAGGTACCTATGGAACCTTCTGAAAACCCTGAGGGCCTCTAGGGCTCTCGGGTGCCTTCGAGAGAGCTCCTCAAGGTAATCCCATAGCCTACCCTCCCTTATGGATTGTTTAACTCTGTCTATCGTCCTTTTTATCACGTAGAGGTTGTGTAGTGCTAGCATCTTCACCCTCTCATCTTTAGGGAGCTCCGCCAAATCCCTAGGCTCCATCCTAGAGCATACGGGGCATGTGCATGGGAAGTATTCTAGCTCCTCCACCCTGTAAACCCCGTAATCCGTCATGTACCTTCCATCTCTAGCGTATAATATGTACGATGCGGAGTCGAACATGTCAACCCCGAGGGCTACGGCGAAGGGGATTATTATCGGGTGTCCTGCTCCGAAAAGGTGTACGGGCTTGGAGTCGGGTAGGTGCTTCTTAGCACTATAGATCATCTTGAGAACTACTGTTAGCTCGTATCTTTCAAGGAACTCTGTTGGGCTACCGACACCGTATATACTGTAGTAGGGTATCCTAGAGGCCTCCCTAGCGCTAAGCTCAACAAGATCCAGATGCCTACCCCCCTGTATTGGTAGAACCCATGATACGCTACTACCCTCTATGAGTTTAAGAGCTTCAAGAGCCCTCTTAAGCGTGATCTCCACCGTAGCTTTAGCCTTCTCGTAGTCAACATCACCTGTTGGGACATCGAGTATGACACCTATATCGCTACCTATGGCCTTCTGATACTCAATGATAGTATCCTGCTCCACCTCGATACCACCGTACTCTAGTATCTGGTAGGCGCCAGAGTCCGTCATCACAATACCGTCGAACCCAAGGATCCCATGAACCCCCCTTCTAATAGCCTCATCTCCAAACCTTCTAAGCAGTAGGTAGGCGTTCGTAATCACCTGTTTAAAGCCGGCAGCCCTTATCTCCTCTACCCCGAGCTCCTGCCTAATAGGGTCTATGACTGGGAAAAAAGCCGGGGTTTCGATATCACCTCTCTTCAGCTTCAGCCTTCCAATCCTCCCAGCTAGATCCACATCCCTTATGTGGAACATGGAATCCCTCTACACCTTCAACCCCTTAGACCTAAGGTACTCCATGTAGAGTGTGTGGATCTTCTGAGCCATAGGGCCTGCTCCCTCAACCCCACTACCCGTAACCCTTACCACCTTACCAACCTCCACAACGTTTATATCATCGTAGACCTTTATCAGATGTCTCCCAATACCACCCTGGTTTACGAGAAACTCTGCAAACTCCCTAGCATCGAACACAGAACCCTCCTCTAGTATAATCTCTGATACGTAGCTTCCACCAACGAAGACTACAGGCCACCTCCTACCCTCATTATCCTCAGCTGTTTCAAGTACGAGGTTTAAGGTGTTTAGATCGAACCCACTAAGCTTCCCCCTATAGTACCTCCCGTTGTTAAGCCTTACAATCACGCTTTTGTCTAGTAGGCTGTTGAGCTTCGCTGTATACCTTCTCGAAGGCTCAGCCGCTATAGCCATCTCCCATCCCTAAGCTTTCAATGCTAGCAGTTAGCCCTAAAATTCTTATATAAACCCTGGAGCTGGAAGGGCTTTGGTTGGGGTGCACTCTAGCCTTGAGAAGGCTGCTTGTTGCGATCGAGAGGGTGGAGCCTGGTAGGGTTGGCGGGCAGAGGATAGCCTTCGGGGTGTCAAGCGATAACATAAACATGGTCTTCGACGTTATAGGAGAGCTTATCAACGTAACACCAGGTGATAAGCTGGAGGTCATTGTATCCGAAGTTAAGCCCGAGAACATAGATGAATACGAGTTCTGCGGCCACGGTTACCTAGTAGCTCCAGAGTCTAAGTTCAATGAAACAATACTCTCACTATGGGGTATAGTGTTTAAATTCAAACCACCACTAGGGTTGGAGATGGACAGAAAGTACTACCTCTGCCTTAGACACCTCTAGCCCAGCCGGGGCTCCCGTTAAAGATCCACTCCTCCAAGGGTTAGAGGCGGGAGCCCCCAACCCCCTATTCCCACACGAACCCTACTGGTGTTAGGGGTTGAGTTTGGTTGATAGCGTACCGCTAGTGTTAAGGCTTACTCTCGCGGTTGCAGCCCTCTCACTTCTATCCTACGCTCTGGGATTTGCTAAACTCGAGTACTCGCTAGCCCTAGCAGTATTGAGCGTCACCCCACTCTTAGTCTTCCTCATCAAGGGGAGGTTGAGGCTACCAAGTATTAGGATCCCCTCTGGTGGTGGTTATAGCGGATTGGGTAGTGTTAGCTTTAGGGTCTTAGAGGTTGAGGTTAAGTCTAGAAGGGACTCCGTAGCCTCCGGTGTAGCTAAGGTTATTAGTGATAGGGCTTCTAAGGGTGGTGTTAGGTACGTCTTCCTATCACTACTAGAGGGTGATCTAAGGAGATCCCTTATACTCCTAGCCTCCCATGATCCTGGTAGGCTTGAGGTGGAGGCCGAGGTCCTGAAGAGCATACTATCGAGCTTAGTGGAGGACGTGAGGGTCTACGATGTTAACGTGCCCGAGTTAGCCCCTCTAGCTAGGTGGGCTCTAGACGCTAAAGTCCACTCCAGGGGTTTAATCCTGATCTCCGAGTCGACGATGAGCTCAAGACACCCTTTTAGGGGCAACCCTCATGGGGGTAATCCTAGCATCTACCTCGGCGAGGTTCTCGACAAACCGTACCCTAAGCCTTTCACATTGGAGGAGGTGGATTTAGAAGGGCATATAGGCGTCTTTGGTTCAACAGGCTCAGGTAAGTCTACAACACTCTCTGTTCTATCTGAGAGAGCATGGAGTCAAGCTGGGATCCCGGTATTGATACTAGATTGGACTGGGGAGCACTCAGCCTTACTCAAAGCTAGGGGTGTACCGTTTAAGGAGTATAACCCGTCTAGAGGGGAGGCCTCGATAAACCCTCTGGATCTGAGTAGTGACGTAGACTACCTGGTTAGCGTTATGGTTAAAGCTCTGTCGCTAAGCCCTCCACAAGCCTACATGTTGTTAAAAGCCTTAGAGCAGGGTAGGCCACGTAATCTAAGGGAGCTTGAGGCCGCCATAGAGGTTCTTAGCGAGGAGTCTAAGTGGGATAGGGAGGTTAAGAGAGCTCTTCTAAGGAAGATTGGGATGCTTACCAGAGGCTCCTACGAGGCTTTCAAGGAGACTAGGGGGGTTGCACTTGAGGGTATTAACGTTATCAGGTTGGATTACATGAGGAACATTCTAGCCAGGAGATCCTACGCTCTCTTCATCCTAGCAGGTTTGTTCATGGAGAGATCTAGTGGGGTTGAGGGGCCTAAGGTTCTGATTGCTATAGACGAGGCTCACAACATATTTAACGGGGAGGAGGCGGCCTTCATAGAACAGTTGTTCTCCGAGTCCAGGAAGTATGGCATCATACTAGCTATTGCAACACAATCCCCCTCATCGATACCCAACGGTGTTCTCCTGAACACGAACACCAAGATAGTCCACGCTCTTAGAAGTGCTAGAGATAAGAGTATTATAGCTGAGACCATGAGCCTACCGAGGGATTACGTGGAGATACTTGATAAGCTAGGCCCCGGGGAGGCAATAGTACAGAGCCCCTCAAACCCCCAACCTCTCCTTGTACAAGTCCAGCTCGTGAACGAGCTTGGTGACGAACTCGATCAAACTGGGATCCAGGGAAAGCCAGTCAATCCTAATACCGGTATCCCAGAGCTCAAGCTTAGATAGGATCTCGTCAACCACCTCATCTAAGCTTTTACCACTACTATCAACCTCTAGGACCAGATCCTCGTAGTCCAGCAACTCCTCAGCAATAACATTGAAGGACTCGGCAAGAACATTCTCAAGAACCTTAGCCCTACCCCAACCCCTAGATTCAAGTCTTTCAATTAGAACCCTAGGGTGGCATCTTAGGAGGACAACGAATAGCACGTGCTCCTGGATACCAT
>JAPYWV010000092.1 GCA_028276165.1 Acidilobaceae archaeon | reverse complement strand
AAAGCAACGATAACGCACTACCACCCAGTAGCTGTAAGGACTAATGCTATCATACACGATGTAATCGAGGTGCTATAAGGGAGCTTACGCTAACCCGGGGATCGACTGTTACTGTTACTAACGAGCTTACTCACCCACGAGTCCATGAGAGAACATGTGCTAGGCTCGTAGAAGTTACCTATACCGCACTGGTCTATGACAGGGCATGTCGTACAAGGTATGCCTAGGATCCCTCCAAGGCTAACTCTTACAAGTAACCCGCTTGAGTTGGTCTTAGCAAGTATCAATCTAAACGTCTTACGCCCATCTACTACAACCTCCTCCCTCTTAACCAGCCCCTTCTTCACCAGCCTAGCAACAAGCCTTGAACCCTCTCTACTGTCTAGCTTAAGCTTCTTCCACAAATCCTTCTGTAACATCTGACCCCCGTTCTCCTTTATCAGCCTAAGTGCTACATCCTCATAGCTAGCTAGCTGTTTCACCAACCCCCCTAACACCTTATAAGCTACAATTACCCCTACTCTATAGTTTTACTGCAGAGAGTTTAAATAACAATGCTTGATCGCGAGCTTCCCCCTAGATACGGTTTCCCATTTAAAGCCTAGTTGGGGAACTCGTCCTGGAGGGTTTGACGTTGGACTTATCTACGGTGGTGGGCCTCGTTAGGCTGGGGAGGCCTGTAAACCTGTTTATGGGGGTTTTAGCTTTATTCCTGGGCGCCTCAGTTGTTTCAGGCGAGCCTCCACTCTTCATACCCTTGGATCAAGTCATAGCTATCATGTTGGCCGGAGCTCTCCTAGCGTACTCCGTTATGGTTGTTAATGATATTGCTGATGTTGAGGCTGATAGGGTTAACGCTCCCTGGAGGCCTATAGCTTCAGGGCTCATCCCGGTAGGTTTAGCTTGGAGGGTTTCGATAATAGCGATACTACTAGGTTTGGGTTTAACCCTCCACATAAACCCCTCACCGTTAACCTCCATGGTTGCAGTATGGTTCCTAGGCCTAGCCCACCTCTACAACCTGGGGGGTAAGAGGGTGATCCTCCTGGGCAACCTTATTGTAGCCTTTCTAACAGCCTTCCCACTACTCTACGGCATTATACTGGCGAGCTACTATATGAGGGGATCCTGGGATTGGGGGGATTATGTCAGGTCTGCCATATTCTGGTCCATGGTCTTCCTCTCAGTTCTAGGACGTGAGGTTTCCAAGGGCATAGTCGATATTGAAGGTGATAGGGTTGTAGGTGTTAAGACCATAGCTAATACTTATGGAGCTCGGGTTGCGGCGCTCGCAGCCTTAACGCTCTACACCCTAGCAGTACTCCTAAGCATAACCCCGGTGGCATTAGGTGTTGTTAACACAATACCATACCTAGCTGTGATAGTACCCGTAGACCTGCTAGCGTTACTAGAGGGTTTAAGCTTAGCCTCCAACCCTACAAGGGAAAGAGCTATTGTTCACAAGAGGAGAGTGCTACTGCTAATGCTGGTAGCCATGATAGGCTTATATATCGGCTCCAGTGGAGCTTAGCACTAGAGGGTCCGCATGGAGGTTATATTCGAGCTAGAGCCTGTTAGTAGTAGGGCTAAGCTAGTGGACAGGCTTAGAGCAGTCGTAGAGCTAGTGGACTGGATCGATGTACCCGACTCTCCCATGGGCACGTCGAGATTCCCATCCCCTATTGTGAGCTGTATTGCTAAAAGCTTGTTCGAGAGCTCTAGGGTTATAGCACACCTTAGAGTCATAGATGTTAGCCGTCTCGCCATGGAGGCCACCCTTAGGGGTTTAGAGCTCTGTGGCGTGGAGAGGGTGGCCTTCGTTAGAGGCGACATAGTGAAAGGGTCTACCGTTGTTAGGGATGTAGAGCCGGAGGAGGCTGTAAGAATAGCTAGGTCTATGGTCAAGGTGGAGCCGGGGTTAACGTTGAGTTTGAGGAAGAGCCTAGAGGAGATCGAGGAGAGGCTTAGGGTGGGAGCAGGCTTCTACCTCATACTCAACCTTAATAAAGGTAGCCTCGGAAAGATGGAGGCTGTCAGTGAGGTTGCTAGGAGGCTTAACGTGAAACTATACCCCTACGTGGTGCTCCTAACGGATGCTAACAGGGATAGGATACTTGGGATCATGGAGAGGTGGAAGCTCCACGAGGTAGGCGAGGCTCTGGAGCTGGTGGAAGCTAGTAATGATATTGCCGATGGTATCCTAGTATCATCCCCCATGGACTTCAAGGGGGGCTTAGAGTTTGTTAGGAAGCTTAGGAGGAGGTAGCGTTAAGGAGGAGAAGGCTAGGCTGAGAAGACTCATTTGGGATAAGCTGGTAGAGCTAAACCTCGCCCTACCACCGCCACCACATGGTAGAATCCCTAACTTCAAGGGAGCTGACGTAGCAGCGGGGATCCTAGCTGGGGTGAGGGAGTGGAGGGAGGCTAGGGTTGTTAAGGTTAACCCTGATAGCCCCCAGAGGTGGGTTAGGCTTAGAGCTCTTAACGAGGGTAAACTCCTACTAATGCCAACTCCAAGGCTTAGAGAGGGCTTCCTACTCCTAGACCCAAGGAGGATACCGAGAAGCCTATACGGTAAAGCTTCAACGATAAGAGGGGCCTTCGAGCTAGGGGTTAAGCTTAGGAGTATAGAGGATCTCGTGAGCGCTATCAGGAGGGTTGACTTCATAGTGGAGGGTAGCGTAGTAGTCAACACGTGCGGGGAGAGGCTTGGTAAGGGGGAGGGTTACGGTGAGCTAGAGTACGCTATACTACTAGAGTTAAACCTTATAGACCCTAACGTAGCCATAGCTACTACCGTCCACGAGATCCAGGTGGTTGAGGGGAGGATACCCCAGGATCCATACGATGTACCGGTAGACATCATAGTAACCCCGACCAGGGTCATGAGGGTTCAGAGGTGTAGGGGCAGGCCCCCGGGGGTTCTATGGGATCTCCTTGATGAGAGGAAGCTTAGGGAGATACCTATCCTAGGAGAGCTTAAAGCTTACACAAGACGTTAAGACAGCAACTCAACTTTAAACCTTTTAAGGCTAAGAGGGTTTAATGGAATCCTAGGTGCTACACTATGTCAGTACACCATGGTAGGGATCTGAAGAAGCCTACTGGTGGTTCGAGGAGTAGGGGTTATAAGGTTAAGAGGAAGGCTTTAACAGGTAGCCCTCCAACACTTACAAGGCTTTCGAGTAGCGATGAGAGGGTTGTTGAGAGGGTTACAGGTGGTAATGTCAAGGTTAGAGCTGTTAGAGTTTCTGAGGCTGTGGTATCAGATCCTAGAACTGGTGTTTCTAGGAAGGCTAAGATACTAAGGGTTATAGAGACTCCGGCTAACAGGGAGTACGCTAGGAGGAATATTATCGTGAAAGGTGCTGTGATAGAGACCAGCCTAGGTAAGGCCGTAGTAACTTCGAGGCCTGCTCAAGATGGTGTTGTAAACGCAGTACTCCTAGTGGAGGATAAGGGTAAGCCTTGAGCTTGGGGAGGGAGCGTAGGGGTAAGAGGATAGTCATATGGCCTTCGTACATTGACGAGAGTATACCTAGGAGCATGGGTAGGAAGATAGCTAAGTCGAAGGCCGTTAGGAAGCCTACGGTGGAGGAGATAAGAGCCGCGGCTCAGGCTTTAAACCTAAACCCGGTTGTCGAGCAATCCAAGTACCCTAAAGCATGGTGGGATGTTCGAGCTAGGGTTGTAGTTGATAAGATTGCCTCTAAGAGGCGTATCCTGGAGCTCATAGCGTCTAAGATAGCTGAGCTTAGGAGGTCCCGCGGCTAGGGTTGCTAGATGTACTCTACTACGACGCCTAGCTCTCCAGCTACCCTGGCCACGATATCCCTCTGCTCTCTATTCAAGCTCTTCTTCTCGACAACAAGTGTTCTAGTAGGCTCGGGGTAGTTCCTGAGTACGGCCTGTGCAGCCACTATCTCCAGGTGCTCACTAGCTATACTATGCCTAGCTATTATGTGGCCGAAGCACATGTCACCCTCAAGACTATACCTGGTATACCTTGAGGGGTAGTGGGGGCCCCCTATCGCTGCTACAGCCCTGCAGCTTCCAGGCCTCCTTGAAATAACATCGACAACCGTGCACGCCATAGCATACCTAGCTTTCTCATCCCTCCACTCGACCTCAGTACTCCCAATCTCTATGAACACCACTGGGACCTCCAAGCTGGTAGGACCGTGGTGTGTAGCCTCTAAGGTAACCTCGTAGCCCTCAAGACCCTGCTCTGATGAGATCCTAGCATAGGCTCTTAGAAGCTCCCAGGCTAGAGCCGGGTAGGCTATAGCCAGCCTCAAAGGCTCCCCACCGTGAGCCTCACGAGTGGGGTTACCTGGATGGTGTACGCTCAGAGTCTTCCTACCACTCTCAGCCCTATGCCTTGAGAGCACAACGATGTAATCGAAGTTGTTTAGGAACCAGGAGTACTGGTCTAAATCGACAACATCCACATCGAAGCCAGCCACCGTAACCGTATCTGATTCAAAACACTCAGCAACACCCCTAACACTACACCTCCTAGCCTTGAGGAGCTCCACCACATACCTAGAGGCCCCTAACCCTGCTAGATCACTAGTAGAGTAGGCTACCAGGGGTGGCATTAGGGGAGACCCAACTGTAGGGTGGCATGGAGGCTTAAAAGTTGAAGCCCGAACCCCTCCTGGCTTATACTGTTAACTTTAAGGTTTAGCTTGTAGGGGTAGGAGGTGGGGTTTAGAGGGTTTGGCTGTTAAGAGCATATCCGTTGCTATAACTGGTTCTAGTGGTGTGAGGGTTGCTCTTAGATTCCTAGAGGTCTCCAGATCTGCTGGGCTTGAACTAAGGGGTATCATAGTATCTGATGGTGCTTTCAACGTTGCACTACACGAGGAGGGTTTGGATAGGGAGGAGCTCCTAGACATCCTTTCAAGATACTCTAAAGTATACACGGACCATCAGTTCGAGGCACCCCTAGCTAGTTCTAGCAACCAGCCTGACGGTATGGTTGTGGTGCCCGCTAGCATTAAGACCATAGGGCTTATAGCTAACGGTATACCATCAACGTTGACGAGTAGAGCTGCACTAGCCATACTAAGGCTTGGAAGGAGGCTAGTCGTAGCACCAAGAGAGACCCCGCTTGGGGTTGCAGAGCTCTCCAACATGCTAAGGTTAGCTAGGATGGGGGCCCTAATAGTCCCTATGACCCTAGCCTTCTACATTAAACCCAAGAGTGTAGATGATCTAGTGGATTTCGTGGTAGGCAAGATACTAGACGTCCTAGGGGTGGAGACGAGCGTTTACAGGAGGTGGGGTTACGAGCATGATATGTAGGGGGAGCTCTACACTATAGCTTTTTAAACCCCACCTTCAACCAATGGATGGTGGAGAGCGGATGACAGGCTCTGCCGCTCCCGAGCTCCCTGGTGAGGAGCGAACTCCCAATGGTGGACGCTCTCTCCTAGAGCTCCTACCCAAGGGTCTATACTACGAGTTCATAGCTGTCCCCTGCGGCTCCAGGTACACCATGCCCCTAGGTGTCTATAATGGTGTTAAGCCGACTTTCACAGTCTACAGGGATTCCGGTCTCTACAGGGTTCTTAGGGGTGGTGTGAGGGAGCTCTTCCTACTAGCCCCCTACGACCCCCTGTTGTTCTACGAGAGTCTAACTCATAGGCTTGAACACGTCATAGTGTGGGGTGGTGATGGCTGCCCCGTGGTTTCAGAATCCCTAGGATGCTGGTTCCATTGCACTCCTAGGCTTGTAGCGGAGGATCAGGGCTTTGATACGTATGAGTGCTCCTCTTTCAGGCATGTTGTTGGAAGCCCCCCACCCTATAGTAGGGTTATGGGGTGTTTTGTAGAGCTCCTAGTGGTATACACCAAGGTTAAAGCCGGGGTTCTCTCCGGGGGTTATGTTGATTACGCTAGGTGGCTTAGATGGTGTATTGAGAGAGCTTCTAGAGGTGACCCTAGGTATGTATCTATTGCAGAGCTCGTACTGCAGGATATTGAGAGAGCTTCTAGGGAGATCCGCTAGGATCCTGGATCTCTACACTCTGCTCGTTGAACCGACCATGGGCTACCCTAGGCATAGGGAGTCGATAGCATCGCTACAAGGGCCTCCACTGTGCTACGATGAGTGTCTAGCCTTAGAGGAGCTGGTAACCAGCATTGAGGGTTCAAGTGTTTGCATCATAGGGCCCCTGAGCGAGCCTGGCTACGAGGACTGCGATGTGGTGGGGGCTCCTGAGGGTGGAGCGTGGAGCTTGCTAGCTTCAGGGGTGAAGCCACTCTATGTAACAGGGGATCTAGA
>JAPYWV010000077.1 GCA_028276165.1 Acidilobaceae archaeon | reverse complement strand
GCAAGCATTAAGAGGAGCCTTGCTAGATGTGAGACCCTCTACGTCAGCATAGACATGGATGTCTACGATCCATCACAAGCACCAGGTGTAGGTAACCCAGAGCCGGGGGGTTTAACGGCAAGAGAGTTACTCCCAATAATAGCTACGGTGCTAGACGAGAGGGTAGTGGGCCTAGACGTGGTAGAGGTAACACCACCATACGATATAGGGGGTATAACGAGCATACTAGCAGCAAAAACACTACAAGAAGCCCTGATAACCCTAAACCATAGGCTCAAAACCTGAAGTCACCCCGGCAACATCCCAGCTGGGCGTGTGAAGTCCTACAACGTCAACGCTGGGATCGTTTATGTAGCGTAGCGAAGCTAACCCGGTTAAAGCCGGTATCCAGCGAGCATATAGTTAAATCTATGCTAAGTAACCCCTCTAACACTCCTTGTGGAAGGGTGTGTTGGAGGGTATGCTTAATATGGATGATGTTGGGGTGGGCGATAGCCTAGGCCATCTACTTGAGAACGCTCTCCTCTACTACTCCATCGCAGAAGATCTTTACAGTCAAGGGAGGCACGCTGATGTATGCTTTAAATCCTATGATGTAGCACGTTACCTCCTCAAGGCATACGCTATCACCGTAGGGTACGAGCTCTCGGAGGCTAACACCTCTAGGATCAGCCTCCTAGAACTAGCGGTAAACCTGGGGGTATCGGATTCAGAGGTTTTACAGGAGCTCTCAAGACTATCCTTTGTACACGTGTACTTCGACTACCCAGAGCTCCGGGTATACAGTGACGTAGAGTTCCAGGAGATTACGGCTAGGAAGTGTCTTGAAGCCGTTAAGGTTATAGCGGAGAAGCTCCTTGGACAAAAGCTACCAGACCTGACATGAGCTTCATTCCATCTAAACCAGGTATCCTAGGGAGGCAGGCATCAGTTATAGCTTTGGTAGGTGCTCGGATATAGTTTGACCATGTTGAGAGGACACCCCGGATCAGGCCCCTTGAGATCTCCGTGGTAAGCGTAGGCTCTCGCTCTACAACCACCGCATATGTACTTGAAGTTACACCTGCCCCCACCGCACCTATAGTTATGCTCTCTATCTCTAAGCTCGTTAAGAACGGGGCTCTTATGCCATATGTTGAGTAAGCCATCCCTAAGAACGTTACCCACCTTCACTGGGATGAAAACACATGGTTGAGCATCACCGTTAGCCTCGATAGCCATATAGGTGACACCTGCCCCACACCCGCCTATCAACTCCGCTATAGCCACCGGGGTTATGGGGAACGACTTAGTATCATCGAATGATAGGAAGTGTGATACCAGGCTCCCACCAGCTATGGTTACTAGAGAGTACATGGGGGCTGTCGAGTACACCTGTAGCCCTAGATCCCTCCAAGCCTTATAGAGTCTTTTTAGGAACTCGTACCTCTCATAGGGACTCAAGTCTAGGGATACTATCGATTTACCCCTTCCCGTCGGGATGAAGTTGAAAGCTACAACAACGTCGACACCTAGCTCTTTAGCTAGTCTTAGGAGCTCCTCGACATCATCCTTGTTCAGCTTGGTTACGGTGAACGCTATGCCAACGCTTAAACCCTCAGCTTTAGCGTTCCTAATACCCCTAATAGCCATATCCCACGCTCCCCTAACACCCCTAAACCTATCGTGAACCTCGGGGATTGGGGAGTCCACGCTAACCTCGACATACCTAACACCAACGTTCTTCAACCTCCTAGCTATACTCCTTGTTATGAGAGTTCCGTTGGTGGCAACACTAACGAGGATCCCAGCTCTAGAGGCCCCCCTAGCTATAACCCAGAAATCCTTGCTGAGCAGAGGCTCGCCACCAGATAGGGCTAGTATGGCGACACCAGCCTCATCAACCTGTCTTAACACCTCAAGCTTACCCCTGAGGTCGAGCTCATCAGAAGCCCCTTGAGGTGTAGCTGAGGCGTAGCAGTGAGCGCACTTAAGGTTACACCTTCTAGTGAAATCCCATACTATCATGAAAGGAGCGTAGATCCTCTGAGGCCTAGTAACCCCGTACATGAGGAGGCCTAAGATAAGACTCGAAAGCCCCCTCCTCATATAGGGTTCCCTGAGGTAACTCTTTAAGTAATCCTCGCTAACACCAATCCTAGAGGCCATATGTGATACGAGCTTCGATACAATGTTGACAGCCATCTCGTCGACCTTAGATCTAGGAGGTTCAACTCCAGCATAAACTCCAAGTAGCCTTGAAAGCCTCCTAGGCGTCCCATAATGGTTGAGGACGGTCATGAGCATTTCCTTATACATTTAACCCCCCAGTTGACATTTAAGAGTAAACAAAGGTTATAAAGCTTCCAAACACACCATATAATAGCCTGAAGCGTATAAGCTCCCCTGATAAGGGTATTGTGAGAAGAAAAAGGAAAAGTGAGAGTTGTAGGAGAGGTTTTGTTTAAGCACACTCTGGATAGTCTGCTGGAACTTTAGCTCTGAAGTATTTGCCCGTGGCGGGGTCCTGGAATAGGCCTATTTTAACTCCCTTGCCTCCCTTGGGTTGGAGCATCCAGACCTTCTTGGGGACTAGTGATGCTTCAGTTCCGCTAGGTGTTTTAACCTTTACTGCTTGTGTGCAAGGCGGCATCCTTGATTCACCCCATTCATTCATCCATATAATCTAATATCCTATCGCAAGGCTAATATACTTGATGTTCGCGATTCAAAGGCAAACCCTTTAAATACCCCCAATCTCCGGTATTATTGTGCTCCCCCTAGAGGCGGTTGCTCGGCGGAGTGTTAGGGGTTTATAGGAGTAGGATGAAGGGAGTGTAGACGATGATGTTGGTTATCGTTATGATAGAGCCTACCTTCAGGAACTCCATGAAGGATATGGTTCTACCGTATTGTGATTCAAGCGTTTCCCCGCTAACGGTATTTCCGTTAGCGGGGTTGGGCCTTGGTGTGGGTTCACTAGCTTCACCCACACCTCATGGGCCCCAGTCGAGCCCAACGCCATGGGGCTCCCATCTGAGGATAGATACTTCAAGCCAATGTTTATAGCTCCAACAACATCCCTCTCAACAATCCTACCATCAACATACGCAACCCTCAACACAACCTTCACTACCTTATATCTACCATTAGCCCCCCTCACCGCAGTGCGGATCACCAGGGGGCTGTAACCATCAATCCTCTTCCCTGTGAAAGGATCTACGCTAGAAGAACCCCTCTCTGATACCCTTACAACGTGTACTGGTCTATCCTCAAGCAGTTTTATTAATGTAGCAACGCTCCACTGATGAATCCTATGTCTAAGCTTCCTACTCTTATTTTCAGACATCTTCTCCTTATCATCTTCGCTGATATCTCCTATTACTACTACTGCGTTGTTCTCTCTTGCAAGCTCCTCTATGAAGTTTGCAACCTTGTATAGTACGTCCTTCTTTCTATCCCCCTCTCTGAGCTTTCTAAGCTTCTTCTTGACCTCCCTTGTCTTGGTTGATTTACCCTTTGACATCCTCTTCCTCCTAACAGCGTACGCTATGACGATCCTTCCAAGTCCTGTCTCGATCCTTATAACCTCTACTAGAACGCTGTTCCTGAATATGGCTATTGTTATGTTGTTCTCGTTACCGTCAACAGCTATAACGTTCCTCTTATCGTAGAACACAGGGTATACCTTAACGAACGTTATGTATGCTAGCACCCTCCTACCCCCATCTGCTTTCAACTTAAGCTCGCTTGAGGGAATCCAACCACCGTAGAGGTATCTGTGTAACTGTTTGTTGTTACCGTATTTTAGCTCAACCCACCCCCTATGAGTTCTAATCTTCAAGCATCCATTCTCGATTTTCCAGTCTTGGTTGTCTGAGTACACTATCGTAACCCTTCTAACCTCTGGTTTTCTTGTGTGGGCTCTACCTTTCTTCAAACGTTCTCTGAAGGACTTGGCTCTCCTGACTGCATCTCTGTAAGCACCTTTTATAACCCTTGTTGGTATCCATGGGTACTCTCTCCTATACCTCTCGTAGAACACCCTGTGTAGTGTTTTCTGGGATGCATTATGCTCCAGCGCGTACTCGACCATCTCACCGATCATAGTCTTCAAAGGTTCAACTATGTCTCTTAGAGCCTCTCTAGCAATCTTGTTAGCATAGCATTCCAGCACAACAGTCCTACGAAGCACTTTGAACAACTGATCCAAAAAGTACACCTCAAACCCGTAACCTCTAAAACCAGAGCATATCTCAAGCTCTAAAGCTTAAATACCCATACACTGGATTATAAAACTGCATCAACCTCCCACATAGGCTCCTCTGGGAGCTCTTGGATCCTACAGGGTGTTTAGAGTAAAGTTAACCTCCCCTAGATTTAAGTATGTCAACTTGAGAACTGCTACCCACGATTCTAGAACCACCTGTTCTAGCTAGAGCCTTTGACAGCTCACCCAACACATTATACCATGTATCTACAGCTATTTAAATCTACCGTCAGCTCTGTAACAGCCTCTCAAGTATTATTATGTTTGAGGCTGCACCGAGTAGGGTCAGGTTTCCAGCTATGGTGGAGCTCATAGCGAGTGCTATCCACTCCCTCTCATCGCCACCAGTGTATCCTATGCTCTCCATGTAGTTTAACGCCAACCTCACGTAGGGTACGTTGCTCAACAACTGGCTTAAAGCTAGTGATAGGAGTGTTATTACAGTGAAACCCTGTAGCCCGTGGACTGGCGTTGGGATAGCTAGTGATAGGAGGTCTGCTACCAGCCCACTCCTCCAAACACCATCCATTGTTATGAACATGGTTATAAAGAACACTATAGTCCCCCAGTCGACCCTACCTATAGCCTCCCTGGGCTTAGACACCAGGATTAACATAGCTGCGGCTATGACGAAGGGGATGAAACCCCTATGCTCGATATGCGGCATCCCGAGGAGGGCTAGCACATCGTTCACAATGAGGGAGGCTATGGTTAGAGCTAACGCTAAGCCTGAGATCACAGCGTCCCTGTAGTTGCGTATACGCTCCCCGGGCACTACGAGGACGTTGACGCACATATCAGCTATACCGTAGAGCCTCATTATGATCAAGGCTGTGATAACGAGGTTTATAATGGTTGGTATTAGCAGGTAGTATAGGAATGATGTGAAAGGGGCCTTTAGACCAGATTCAACGGCGATAAGCATGTTCTGGGGGTTACCTATGGGTGTCATGGTAGACCCTATGGTGATGGAGAAGGCTAGTAGGAGGAGTAGAGGCTTAGGGTCAACCCTCAATACCTTAGAGATGAATACAGCTATAGCTGGCCCCATGACGGCGACAGTGTCGTTAACAGCTATAGCTGCTAGAAACCCGAAGACAAGCGAGAGCCCCACCACCGCTACGCGGACACTCCTAAACCTGGAGACGAGTAGGAGCGATAGGGCTTCGAGGAGCCCAGAGCTCTCAGCAACACCAACAATACTAAACATGCCCACAAGGAACAGTATAACCTCAATGTTTATAGACTCACTAAGCCTATCTATGGGAGTCAGCCCAGTTACAACGCTTAGGAAGGACGTGAAGGCCATGAAAGCCCATATTGGGATATGAGGCCACCTAGTCCTAGTGATAAGGAAGGCTACCAGAGATACTAGTATGACACCCGCCACAATCCTATCAATAGAACCGATGTCGAGCATGAGAGCATTGTCACCCTATAACACAGCTAGATAATTATCTAAAGGTTTTAAGCGTTTAATGCTATCAGAGACTGTTAGAATGTTAAAACTTTGGTTAAATCCAAGATACTCAGGTTGAATACTAGAAGCTACCTTTATAGTGGATCGAATTCCCGTTTACCTCGCTCTAATAAGGTTACCTAAGTAAGTATCACATGTGATACCATGATTGTGCCTGGGCACCCTCCACGGATAGGAGCACAATGGTGTTAAGGCTCTACAGAAGCCCATGAGGCTCATGGTGAAGCCTGTAATCTCGGGCCAAGGCTCAATGCTGTCAAACACCATATGATGGTATCCGTGAACAACTATTAGATATCGTTTGGCGGGGAGACGCTTTAGAGAGTTTAGAGTTTTAGCGTAAGGGGAGGGTTGAGGTGGTAGGGGGCATTCAATTTGTTAAACCTGCGCTTGGTGCCGCGGCCGGGATTTGAACCCGGGTCACGGGCTCGAGAGGCCCGCATACTGGGCCTGGCTATACTACCGCGGCTCCATCCTCTTGTTTTCTGGCTTCTGGGTTTTTAAAGTTTTGCTTTATTCGTGGAATGCTTGTTGTTACTAGCTCGTAGGCTATTATGAGTTGTACGATGTCTAGATTGATTGCGGATCTCTCACCCCACCTTTCTATTACCACCATAGGTAGTACTATTGGGTTTGAGTAGTAGGATAACACTGCCCCTATGTGTAGCCCTAGTGTTAGCATTAACGGTATCCACCTAGCCCTATGGTATACAATTGAGGTGATTAGGTAGGCTAGGATCCCCCCTACCACCATGTATGAGGAGAGCTCAGGCCTCCCCCTTAAACCCAGTATTAGGCCTAGCACTAACGCTGTTAACGCTAGTAGCACGTAGGCTAAGGGTATCTCCAGGTCTAGCGCTTCACCTCTTACACCTTCACCCCCATGCTCGCTTGTTCCGCCTAACGATGACCCCTCTTCTCCGGAGCCCCCGCTCCTAGCACTGTACATCTTAGAGCTCCAAGCGGTAGGTTCCACAGAGTAACTTATAAACCGTTCATGGGTATTGGCTGGATGTAGAGGAAGGCTTATAAGGGGGTAGGAGCATGTTACACCACGGTTTGGGGTGTTGGGGTTCTTGAGCAAGCCTTTGAAGCCTACGATTAAGGAGAAGAGATGGGATCACAGGGTTCGCGAGGTGGAGCTTCTAAAGTTGTGGGAGGCGGAGGGCCTCTACAAGCCTACGTTCGATCCTAGTAGGGAGTTCATCGTCATCGATACCCCCCCGCCATATGCTAGTGGTAAATGGCATGTGGGGGGAGCCTCGCACTTCGCCCAGATAGACATGGTTGCAAGGTACTTCAGGTTGAAGGGCTACAATGTGATAGTCCCCTTCTACGCTGATAGGAATGGGCTACCCGTGGAGGTTCAGGTTGAGAAGTTGTACGGGGTTAACGCTAAGGAGATGGCTAAGACTATAGAGGGTAGGAGGAGGTTCCTAGAGCTCTGCAAAGAGTTCCTGGATAAAGCTGAGGCGGAAATAGTGGGTGTTTGGAGAAGACTTGGTTGTAGCTTCGACTATTGGAGTGAGGGCACAGATAGCCCTAGGTATAGGGCTATGACCCAGGCTACCTTCATAGAGTTGTACAAGAGGGGGCTGATATACGAGGCCGAAAGACCTGTAAGGTGGTGCCCTAGGTGTGGGACCACGCTAGCTGAGGCGGAGGTGGAGTACGAGGATGAGGAGGGGCACCTCTACTACGTGAAGTTCAAGCTAGCAGGGCAGGATAGAGATCTAATCGTAGCCACCACGAGACCAGAGCTCTTGAGGGCATGTGCTGCTCTAGCTTACAACCCAAGGGATGAGAGGTATAGGGGGCTAGCGGGCTTAAAGGCTATAGCCCCCATATACGGCCATGAAATGGTTATCGTAGAACACCCGGCCGTGGACCCGGGGTTTGGCACAGGGCTTATGATG
>JAPYWV010000009.1 GCA_028276165.1 Acidilobaceae archaeon | reverse complement strand
CAGTCCACGTTAGGTAGTTCTACTACAACAGATCTCCTCACAATCATCTATTATCACCAGTACTGTAACCCTCCTACCATGAAACCTAGCAATCCTATTCTGGTAACGCCTACTAACGTATATACCGATACTACCACCAGAAATCCTAGCAATAGCACCCTCAACCCTAACAACACAACTCAAACCCAAACACCAAACACAAAAATCCTAACGTTTAAACCCTATAAACCTAACGACATATAAAGATATAAGCTCTCGCTGAAAACACTGTATACCGGTGCCTAGGGGGTCTTCACCCCCTAGGCAGGGGGCCCTCCCCCATCTGAAAAAGTGATGCCCCTAGGATGGGGAATCCGATGGGAGGGATGAGGAGTGCGCTTCCGAGCGGAGATCCGGCAAACCGCTCGGGGAGGCCTGGCTTCAAGTCAGGCCTCTGGGGATGCGGGGAGGAGGGCACATAAGGGGGATCCACTCTTCAGGCGATGCTCTAAAAACCTCCCCTCCTCTCAACTGCCAGGCACCCTCCAAGTTGCTAAACCCCTATTACGATCAAGGCTAAAAGTATGTAGCCTTTACGCGGTTAACGCGGGATGGCTGGCATATGCCTGTTCGTCATGGAACCCGTGTTGGGGTAGAGTCGTAGACCTAGTACACCCTATACCCTATACTACTATGCGTTAGGGGGTTACCTTGGATAATTGGGGTTTTAAACCCTAGTATCTCCTGCCTAGTACTAGCGTTATATCCAGCTCTCTGGCCCTCCTCTCCAGGTATTCTGTGATCTCGCTTGGCGCTACCTCTACTGCTAAGATCTTAGCGTAGTGCTTGACCCCTGCCACCTTCTCCGCGTATGCTACGCTGTCTAACAGCTTCCCTATCTCCCTCTCGGCCTCCTCCACTGTTCTTATCGTTGTTGTAACCTCTCCTACTACTAGTGGGTTCCAGCATATGACGTCGACTTCTCTTGAGTCCCCTGTTGTAGGGTTGACTACTATTGTAATTCTCGTCCTCACATCGCATTTGTATCCTTTCTCCTCAAGCCACCTTGACAGCCATACTGCGGTGTAATCCTCCATTGTAACCCCTAGAGCTGACTTGATCTCATTAACAGCGCTCGTAAGGTATCTGATATCGCTTTTTAAACGTTTAACCTCATTTTCTAATGAGGATAACCTCTTCTCTAATGAGGATAACCTCTTGTCTACCCCCTCGAATCTTTCATTGAATAGCTTGAACCCCTCCCTCACGTAGTCAGCTAGTGTTTTCACAGCCTCAGCTAGTATCCTTAGATCCTCGGTTCTAGCCTCTGCTAGAGCTCTCCTAACAGCCCTTTCAACAGCCTCCTCTATCCTCTTAAGATCCTCAGACAAAAGCCATCCCAGCTATTAGTGTGTAAATGTAGGCTTTTTAAAGCACATAATGCTCTGAAGCTGTCTCAGCCTCCCTTTATCTATACGGTCTACATGTTTTTACATGTGAGGCCCCAGGCAACACTATGTACGTTGGCGAAAGTGGTGTTCGATCTAGCGACATTAGTGGAGGTTATCATACATATTCATAATCCTTTCTCGTAGAAGTCTCGCTAGCGGTGGTGTTTCGAGCCAGCTTTAGTCTTGGGGTGAGCTCTATTTAAAGGATGGAACATGAATTATGAGGAGTCCTCCAACATCATGTGAAGTATGCTGGGTTAAAGAAATGTCTTATGCCCCTGGAGCGGTGAACTCGATCTAGGAGGCTCTTGAGTGGTTAGGAGACGGCTTAGAGGCTTTCAAACGCTACTAAGGCTTAGGCCTTGGGAAGCTTTGATGAGATCTCGTTAGCCACTCTAACAACCTCGTCGTAATCAGGTTGGAGAAGTGAGAATCTAGATGTCCAGGCATATGCCACCCTACCCTCTGGGGGTGTTAGTATGAAGACGGCTCTCCTGGCAAACATCATCCTCTCTCTGAGCTTACCTGCTATCGGGAGTGGGAGTAGGTCGTGGTAGACATCGTACAACCTTATAACCTCCCTCTTGTAATCGCTTAAGAGCATGAAGTTAAGCCTATTCACCTCCTTAAACTTCTTCAAAGTCGAGGGGTCGTCAACGCTTATCCCAACAACAATGGCGTTAGCCTTCTCAAGCAAAGCCATCCCCATCCCTGAAAGCACACATCTGCCTCGTACAGCCAGGTGTAAAAGCTTTAGGGAAGAACGTCAGGATGACAACCCTACCCTGAGCTAGGAGATCGCTAAGCCTAACGAGCCTAAACTCCGTATCGTAGAGCTCAAAATCTGGAGCCCTATCCCCGACCTTCAAGGGCATACGTACAACCAATAAACCCCTATGAGAGGGCGGTTAAGAAAAACCATATGTACAAGGCTCACCCTTAATAGATGAGGTGTAATCCTAGCCCTAGAAGCACGCTAACATGATCGTTGCACCATCTAATGCAACACAGTGAGGTCCTCCAGATCCCAGCATAGCTCTAAGCGGTGAGGTGAATACACTTGAAACCGTGAGGAAGAAGGTTTTAGAGGGCAAGGCAGAGCGTGGATCCCATCAGGCTTTTCCCCTTCAGACAAATGGTTTATATAAGCTTTGAATAATCATAGCTAGCAGGGTGTTTCCCCCCGCCATGCCGGGGTTCTGGTGGCTGTCAGGCCTCGTAGCAGGGTCTATCGGCTCTCTGATCGCAGCTTTCGGGCTCACCATCAACCTCCTAATCTCCTGGTTTGCCACCCCTATCTCAGCTCTCCCAGCTTCAGCCTTAGGGGTCTTCCTAGTCTTAGCCTCCCTCTACTCTATGTCACACGCGCTGGGGAGTAGTGTTGTGTTTAAGCAAGCTCTAGCTGGGGCCACGATGTGGACTTTAGGCCTCATATCAGCTATAGGGGTTTTGGTGGTTAGTGGGGTTTTATGGGATATGCTGTACATAATGTTCCGCGTTAAAGGAGGGCTCTACATGATAGTAGAGGCGTACCCAAGCCTTATAGCAGCTATATTCATACCCAACGCTGTAGCCGGGCTCATAGGATCTATAATGTGGTTTAAATCACTGAGGGAGCTGGCGGAGCTCTCACAGGAATACGGGTTCATGATGGCTGGGATGTCGGGTCTAGTTGGAGCACTACTAGTACTAACCGGGGCAACGCTCCTCCTAATATCACAGGTTGGAATCCCCATTTACATATTCGGGGTAGCAATACAAGCGGTAACATGGGCACTCTTAGCGGGAGCTTACATACAAGCTCTTGTAAACGAGCTCTTCTAAGAGAGTGTAGACCACCACTCAACCACCCCCCAGTATGAGTGTGATCTAGAGCCTGCGAAGCGCTCACCCGGGAAGGCATCCTCCTAGCTAGCGTTTCAACTAAGGGCATGCAGGCTATCTGTTGCACATCACCTGAATATCATTACCATGCAGGGCTAGAAGGATAGCAGGCTTTAAAAGTTTATAAATGTGGGAGAGCATGGAGGTTTAGGGTGTTAACGGTGGGGCTCCCAGCCATTCATGGTTATGGGAGTGTGCTAATCGTATCCGTAGCACTCCTCCTAGTCCTATGTCTGGTTATACAATGCTCTCTAGATGCTGAAGCTCAAAGTCTAGCCATGAGGGTTAACTGGGTAGCTCTTAGTAACCCTACGCGTGAGCTCGACCACGCTACAGCTGTATGCGAGGCCGGGGATCTCATATACGTTGTTGGAGTTCAGGGTTTCGCCTTCGATAGCCGCGGTGCATACCTCAGGGTTGAAATGAGGTTTAAGTCAAACGGCTCCATAGCCGGGTACTGGAGTCCAGGTTTCGATCCACTAGCTGACTGTGTTATAGTTGGAGATAGGCTGTACGCTGATCCTGGAGCTTTGCACATGGCATAATGGTATCAGACCTTAGTTTAAGCTCTCCAATGATAGTAGTCCCGAAAGGCTATAGACCCGAGTTTGGAGGAGGTTTAACAGCTATCACATCCCATGGTAACCACTTGTACGTTGCAGGGTTTGAGCGTGTAGGAGAAGCCTACAGGTGGATTGTCTTAAAGCTAGATGCTGGTAACCTAGCGTTTGTTAAAAAGTACACTTCGAACGCTACCTCTAGATCCGAGGTCTACAGTATAGCTGTTAACCCGGTAACCAGGCACCTCTGGGTTGTCGGAGGTCAGTTCTTCCTCCTCCACCTCGCAAGTGGGTTTAGAATAGAGATACTGGACTTAGACTTAAACCTCGTAAAGGTCATAAGTGGGGATAATAGGAGTGTAGCCCTCACAATAGGCTTCGATGAGGATGGCTATGCATACCTAGGAGGTGTTAGGCTTGTATCCGAGTATAACATGTCCGGGTTCATAGCCAGGTACGACATGAACGGGAATAAGGTAGCTTTAAAGGAGATGCCGGGCCGTATGGTTTACAAACTCCTCTACTCCAACGGCTACCTATACGTTACAACCATAGAGTACTCCCTTGAAGAGAGGACTGGGATGCCACGCTCCAAGCTAACCCTAGAAGTCTTCGACAAGAATCTAAACGATATTGGTAGACTGGTGTTAGAGGAGAACGCAATAATATTCCCCATACCCTTCGGTAAGATGGCGTTCGACGGCAGAAGCCTATACATACCAGGAAGTAAGATAGTTGAAAGTGAAGGCGAATGGGAGGGGTTATGGGCAGTATACTCCATATCAATATCCTCACCCAAGCTAGGCACTACAACTGAAGCTCACTCCACGATGGAATCCCCCTCCGTTGAAACTCAACACACGACAACCCCCGTACCTTTAGCTCTACTGATAGCCGTAGCCCTAGTAGCCATAGTAGTAGCATGGGTGCTCTTAACAAGGAGAAAGTAGAACGATAGCGTTGGTAAACAGCACCCTTAAATCCCCCGGGCTGGTTTCACACTAGCCCTCCCATATGCCCAGCCATACTAGTAGATCACCTCTGCCAAGCCAACCCTCCTTAAACCAGAACCTCATACTCCACGTTGTCAGATCCACTTTGAACCCAAAACGCCCCCCTCCTACCACCGCTACAACATAAGCCTCCCTAACACCGCTAACCCTATCATCTACCAAGGCTACCAACCCTACCTTCTCAGGCCTACCGGATATCCTCCTAACATGACCCTCTACAAGTTCTACAACCTTCAATATAGTATCGCTAAACTCGGGAGGTACACCTGCTAGGTTGAAACCAGGCCTAGTGGTAACCTGGATCTGGGGGATCCTATAAGTGTAGGCTCCAGTCTCGGGGTCTATGTAGGTGCAGAACAACACCTCAACTACAGGTATCAGAGCCCTCAACCCCATATAATCTACGGTGATCCACGTGGGCTCCCTATACCTATACCTTATACAATCGGGAGGTAGCCTCTCCTCTAGCGCGAGATCAAGTCTAAGCTGGTGTGCTAGTGGATGCTCCCAGATAACCCTCCTAAGCTCGCTCCAATCAACCTCAGGTACTCCCCCTGACACCGTGGGAACCGGAGTGGGGGGTACAGCTTCCCCTCCAACCTCAGGTTTAGGAGTCGGGCCGACATCAACAACCCCCCTATGAACTCTATAAAAGTAGACTAAGCCTAAAACCAGCAGGGCTACTAGTAACCCTACGATTACATACGTTGAGGTTGGCTTCGCTAAGCCCCTAAGGCTTAAAAACACTGCCGAACCACACCCACCTCATCTCCTATAAACATGGACGGCTATTAACCCCGTTAAAACCATCTATCTAGCGAAGCATGCCTCTCAGTGCTCCCACCTTCCACTTTATCCTCTATAACCTCCCCTCCTCCACTACCCTTCATTACCTTCTTTAGCACGACCACCTCATCCCATAGGATGGCATAGAGGTTTGCCGGCGGTTCTACCTTGAATACCTCCCTTAGCCACCTGTAGACCTCTAGGTCTAGCCTCGCTCTAGTTGATAGCCCGCCTTCACTCTTTACGAGCTCCTCTGCAACCTCATACCAGGGTTTACCGCTCCTCTCACTAAGCCTAGCTGTAGCCTCCAGGTACTCCTTAAACCTAGACATGGGTTTCCCAAGGGCTTCTAGGACATCGCTGGATGGGGGTGGTGCGAGCCTTAGATCGGGTAGTATCATGCTCGACATATGTTGCTTCTTGTATTCGACCCAGAGACCCTCTGTCTCCAGGCGCTCCCCGAGGAGGTAGAGGAATCCAAACGTGCTATTCATGTATACGAGGAGCTTTTCAACCAGATGTGGATCCCCCCGTTCAGCTTTAGCCCTTAGAGGCCACCACTCGTTTGACACACTAGCCTCCCCCACGTTAACGGCCAGAACATACTGTGTATCCAGCTGGCCTCTCCTTAACACGAAGAGGTTGGCTGTATAGAAGGTCTGTCTAGGGGACCAGTATTTGACCCTAACATCGCTCTCACGTACGACGCCTACCTTCCAGGGGGCCCTGTCCACCATTACAGTTTTGATGCCAAGCTTATCACCGGAACCCCAGAGTGCTGGTTGCTCGTGGATCGCGCTAACCCTCTCATCCCTCCTAGTAACGTGTAGCCCTGTGGTGTGGTCTATGATGCTCCCTACTTCGAAGAGCTCTCCCAGCCTAACACTGTTTCTGCTGATCACCTCTAAGTGGAATCTAAGTAGCTCAGGTCTCCTAAAGGCTATAAGCCTGTAGAGGTTGTCATAGAATCTCTCTACGAGGCCCTCCTCTAGATCCTCTTTGTCCGTGAAGCTCCTCGCTAGGTTGCTTGCATAAACGTTTATAATGCTCTCCAGGCCCTCGACTAGATCTTTAATCCTCACCCTAACCTGAGGTGATGCCCTCTGCAGGTGGGAGTAGAATTCGAGTATAAGCTTGTCTAACACCACGGGTATGTCTTTAACCTCCACCGGCACCCCGTAGTAGTTTATGTAGTGGCTCCCGAGTCCGAAGACATCACCTCTAACAGCTAAACCTACACCGAGGTTAACCCCGCCTACCGCCTCTCCTACCCTGTGCTCCTCCAGCCCAGCAAGCCTCTCTAGATCCTCCAGTCTATAGATGAGCAGTAGGATGAAATCATAGCCTTTAAACAGGACATCACCAAACCTCCCCTCAACCCTACGCCTCAACCTCTCCACGGCCTCAGGATCGTACTCTGACTCGCCAACCTCAGCCTCACCTAGCATTGGGCCCACTAGCGGGTGTAATAACGTGAAATCAGGAATTCGAACACCCCTTACAGGGGTCCTGTACACCTCCTCAGCTCTAATACTCAAGCCCATTCTGCTTAGAAACTCTGCAACGTGCACGTTAACCTTATACTGTGGAACCCTCACAGACTAACACCCTACCGAACCCTAAGATATAGGAAAATTATTTATACCGTTAAACCCCCCACTAAACGCACATAATCATCACTACACCCTAACAACGCTCAAAGATGACAACAAAGAGCTCAGAGTAATAAAGTGTACTAAAGCTGAAAGATGCGGAGATCAAGGAAGAAAGTTTCGTAGAGTGTGGCTAATAGCGTGTTCTTCTCCACAGCTAATACCGTGTATAGTATGTCATAGACGGTTATACCGGTCTTTGCCGCTATTTCAAACGCTCTCGATACATACTTGTCTTCGGGTTCTAGCGGGATGTTAATACCGGTCATTGATGATAGTACTTGTTGTAGCCTCATGGCCGTGTCTAAGCTAATGGTTCTCCTAACATGGTAATCCCTCCATATCGTGTTTAACACCTCCTTCACGGCTAGATCCACGGTTACACATTTTCACGACTTCAGCTAGCCTCTCCCACCCAGGCTCCTTTCTAGTAAACACAGCTAGCACAGGTGCGTCAACGACTCTCACGATCCTCCCTCACAGAGGCGACAGAGGAACCCCTAGGAGACTCTAAGGGTATCCTTGAGAGCTCCTCAACAACCCTCCTAATGTTATCCTCTGCCTCCAGCACCCTCAACCTATTATCCTCTGTAAACCTCCTCACCTCATCAGCTCAGTTAACCCTACCCTTATACCTATCCATCCTCCCCTTAACATCCTTCCTAAGCTTAACACTAAAAACACTCATTAAACCACTAAGATAATAGTACGGTAGAACTAAATATGTAAACCTAATGTCCTATCTAGAGATCGGCTACAACCAAAGGGGTCTGACCCAACAGAGTTCCCTCTCATCTTCATTCCGTTTGCTGGCATGCTTTCAACCCATAGAGTTTACTCTGTAGTCGTAGGAGGACCCCAACACCCCCCATGGGGATTCAGGAGCTCCACTTGAATCTTAAAACTGGATGCTAGGGGAAACACCTTACAACAAACTTTAGTAACCCCTTCACCACAACCTGTTGGAGGGTTTACATGACGTAGAATCTCCGCTTTAATGTCTAGAAGCTCTGAGGGTCTTTTGACTGGAGCCACAAGTCTAACGGCTTGCTCGCCTCTTTCCGTAGGGTGACGTAGTTGCACTCGCCCCCGCTCTCACGGCTGTATATGATGACCGTGACTGGCTTGTTGCACTCGTATATCTCTACGGCCTCCCCCCTCACGCTATACCTGCACCTGGGCGGCTTGGACCCCTCGTAGATCATGATCACCTCGGCGTTTTCGAGCTTCAACGGGGTCGGGGCGGGCTTCGCATCGCGCCCGCTTATCAAACCGCTTATCGACTCGATCTTGGCGACGTCGGAGGCCTCAATGCATAGGATGAAGACGCCCCTCGTGATACTACCGCACACGTCCCTTAGGAAGAGTTGACGCCCCTCTTCCACCACGTGAACCTCCACCCCCAGCCTGTAGGCCATCTCCAGGTACTTCCCGGGCTCGACGCTCCCCACCACGACGTGGAACCTGGTTCTGCCCAGGAGCTCCGGGCTGTAAGTGCTCACCACCCAGATGTCGAAGAGTATGTCTCCTAAGACCTGCCTGTTCAGCTCCCTCTTCGCCTCTATCACGTTGACCGCCCTAGACCCCTCTAGGGCGTCGCACACTACACCGCCCACATCATTAGACCTGACTATCCTCACTCCGAGCCTCCGGGACAGCTCCTCCACGCCCTCGAAGCACACCGCGTCGATCCTGCTAAGGAGCTGGCTCATAGTGAGAAGAGATCTGTGCCTCCTGCACAGCCCGGCATCGAGGAAAACGTCCAGCGGGTACTCCAGTATGCAGAAGCCCAGGTCACCCCTACTCCCCAGGAAACCAACCAGCATCTGAGCCTCAGGATCCCTCATACCCCCATCCGCGCCTCCAACCCCTCTCCTACCCCACTACAGCTGTAGAGCTTAAAGGCAACAGGCCTAGGGAGGCTGTAGGCCCGGGAGCCTGGGAGGGTGGTTGTGTTAGAGCTCCCAACAGCTATCCGCCGGCCATAGAGGGGGTTGCAGGAGGGGGGAGGAGGTGCGGGGTTGAGGCTGGGGTCGGGAGGGCCGGCTACCTCCCGGCCTCCCTGAATATCCCTCCGAGGGCGAACAGTATTATGATTGTGATGATTATAAATATGGCGATGGGCGCGACCAGCCCCCTTATGTCGTATAGCGTCATTACCAGCTCGACGAAGCCGACTAATACTGACAGTGCTGTGTCAAGGGCACTGGGCCACGGGAGCCCGAGTGCCTTGAACTGTCTCCCGACAAAGTAGGCTACCCCCAGCACTATGAAGAAAATCACCACTAACGTTGCGGCCTGCACCGCGTCCTGGACAGCCTTCGCGCTCACTCACACCACCTCCGCTCCACCCCCCATACTACAAGGCTTAACCGTTATCAAGCCAAGCACCACCCTAGCAGGTGGGGTACGAACTACGAGAGAAGGGGGTGCACAGCTATGCACCCGTGCACACAGCCTGTGCGATCTCCTCACCCTCTAGGAGCTCCCCGGGGCCGGGGGTTCTAGGCGGGTTTCGTGCTCTCTGGGGGTGTCCGGGTTGCTGGCGGTTTCAGTTCTAAGAAGCCTAGGGCTAGGAGGATGAGGCCTACCAGGTCTATGATTGAGACTGCGAATAGTAGGATGAGGCCTACCAGGATGATTGATAGCAGGAGCCCCGCGATGTACAACGCTATGCTTGTGACGTAGAGGATCGCGGACCATCTGAATAGCTCGACCCCCGATTTATCTGAGAGGGTTGCGAGAGCCCTGTACCATAGGAGTGCTGAGGCGACCGCGGCCACGGTTAGGAGCGTGAATACGGTGATGAAGGCTCCTAGAGCCGCCACCAGGCCCCCCACGCCGCCGCCCACAGCTACCCCGAGTAGGCCGAACGCGACCGTCGCTAGTAGTAGTGCGAAGGTGAGGATCACGGCGAGCCCAGCGGCTATTGTGGCCAGCAGAGCGTTCCAGAATATGCTCCTATCCCCGTAGACCTTCGACAAGCCGTACAGGGCTACGAGCACGAGCACAACCCCCGTCAGTATCAGCACAAACCCTAGGGCGTAGAGTTCGGGTATAAAGGAGAGGAGGTAGCCCGCCAAGCCGACCACAGAACCCCAGAACCCTAGCCTCCTCGCTGTGGAGAACTCCAACACAACCCTACCCTCCCCATCCACTATAACCCCCCTAGGTCCACCGCTTTTAAACTAGTGCGGTGATATCGAGGGCTCACTGAGGGTAACGCCGGTTTTGCTGTTCGGAGCCCGGCCTCGGGTTTCCCCCGCTTGGACGTCGGGGGCTCTCCCTCAGGGTGGGGGTTTAGGACTGTTGCCTTCTGGAGGCTCAGTACGGTGGGTGGCCTGAGTTGGGGTTGAGTCAAGTCTCGTCCACCGCTATGGCCGGCGTAACACTTTTGGTTGCCGGTGTAGTCCTGTTAGTCACGTCTTTCGTTCCAATACCCTATGTTGAGGATACCCCGCGGGAAGAGACGAGGATCACGACCACTCCTAGCCTGGTGACGGTCAACAGGGTTTTGTTGGATGAAACCTTTGTGCTCGACGCAAGCCCCCTCCCACCCCGGCCCCCGAGCACCGGGTTTAGGCTCCGTGACGGCAGGTAGCCTGTGCTAGCTGGCTGGGGTTAGGCGACGGCAGGGTTCCAGGTTGCCTAACGGGGGAGGTGCAGTCGCACGGATGAGGGTAGGCTGGTCTGTAGTGATTGGTGGGATTTATTGTGTGGAGCCGCCGGCGGGATTTGAACCCGCGACCACCGGCTTACAAGGCCGGCGCTTTTGGCCCGCGCAGGCGGTCTACCAGCTGAGCTACGGCGGCCCCGTTAGATATTCTATCTAGGCTTGGGGCTTATAAGGGTTTTATTAGGTTCCCCTCGTTCTCCATAGATCCTGGTGGTCTGGTTTGTCTCTTAGGGTTTCAGATCTGGTTAGGAGGCCTCCTGTCACCGTTGCTATTAATACTACTGTTAGGGATGCTGTTAGGGTTATGTACGAGAGCTCCATTGGTAGTGTTGTTGTGGTCGATGATGTGGGAAGGCCTATCGGCATCTTTACTGAGAGGGATTTGCTGAGGCTTGTAGCTCAAGGCTTCCCCCTGGACTCTCCCATAGGTAGTGTTATGACCAGGGATGTTGTTGTGGTGAAGGGGTCTGATAGCATTTTGAAGGCCGCTATGGTGATGAGCGAGCGTAGGATTAGGCACCTACCTGTTGTAGACGATGAGGGTAGGCTTGTTGGAGTCATATCTGTTAGGGATGTTGTTGACGCTCTGAAGGGCGTGATAGCTGCTAGGTCTGCGGAGGGGGAGCTTAGCTTATTCACGGCATAGTGGTGCCGCCGCCGGGATTCGAACCCGGGACCTCCGGATCCCCCAGGCCCCGACTTCAGGCTTGTTGGGGCCGTATGAGTCCGGCGCTCTACCAGGGCTGAGCTACGGCGGCTACCCTTTTTGTCTGTGGTTGTCTGGGGTTTAATAGCTTTCCATGTCTTCTCCTAGGCTTTTCGAGAGCTTCCTCATGTACTCCATTATGGCCTCTCTTATTATCTCGCTTCTACTCCTCCTCGTCTTGTATGTTAGCTGGTTTAGTTTTGCTAGTGTTGACGGCTCTATTTTGAATGTTACTACTACTAGCTTCTCGTAGGGCTTCCAGGTTTCCGCTTCCATCCCCTCAACCCTCCCTTCTTCAGTACTACCGTTTAACCTGTGTTTTTGAGTTCACATGTTCGCGTGTTCCACGGGGGGTTGGGTGTATGTTCTACATGGTTTTACGGTTGTACTCTAAGTTCTAAGCTTTAGGTTTTCAAGTTTAATCCTCACCTCTAACTGTTCTCCTGTCGGCTTCGTCATTGTTAGTGTTAGCTCCCACGCTACGGCTATCCTGCTCATAGCTGCTACCTTAGCGTGAACCCCCACGCTATACCATTTGAAGTACGCTGTTAGTGGTGTTGGTTGTGGTTCGATGACCACCTCCACCCCCCTCGCCTCTCCACCCTCTACCCTCACCTTCGCGAAAGCTATGTGGACCCATTGTGGTGGGCTTCTATCACCTCTAATGCTGTAGAATGTACTCCACTCTACTAGTGTCGCGTTTCCTATGTATGTGAGAGCGTATAGTGGTGCTATTCCAGGGAACGGTTCTACGCTCTTCACCGTCCCATCCTCAGCTTGGGTGAACTTGAGGTTTGTTGCGAAAGCCTCATTGTAGTCTAGGGGGTTTAGTAGGGTCCTGTTACCCTCCCTGGTTACAGTAAGCCATGTTAGTGTTGTCCTTGTATAGTTGTACTCGTAAACCGCTATTGGCTGCCCGTACCCAGCACTATAGACTTCGATGACACCACTCCTCCTACCAGGGTCATTGTATATGTTTACAATCCACACCTCCCCGTCGAACTCCATCGTGTACCTCATGCTCTCAACAAGATCCAGCACATCGGCTATGCTAGGCTTGGATGCTAGAGCTTTCAACGGTGATATGTGGGAGTAGTAGACCCACAAGCCGGCGGTAGCCGACACTAGGGTTAGTAGGGCGAAGACAGCTATAAGAGCTCTTACAAGTGAAACCAATCAAAACCCCCGAGTACACCGGGGTTTGTGAAGCCCTTTAAAGCTAATGTTAAGGCTTAAGAACCCCGGGCTCCAGGTTGAACCTGGTGTTTGAAGGTTGACAGTTGGCATGGCTAAGGGTATAAACGCTATGGGCCACCTAGGCTGGGTTACAGTTAGGTGTAGGATATGCGCTATGTGGCTTGATGTAACCGGGGGTGTTGGTAGGACTAAGAAGCACATAGTCTACGCTTGCCCGAGGTGCGCTCAAGACTACGAGGCGTACTTCTGCAGAGCGTGTGCTAGGAAGGTTAGATACACGTGCCCCTACTGCAAGACACCCCTAACCCTGGTAACACCCCTCGTCGAGGCCTAACCCTGATGAGCGGCTACACTGTCTTAGAGGAGCTCTTCGACAAACACTATAGAGTCCTAAGGGTCGACTACGGGGCTGAGAGGGTCTACAGTGTAGACCTCTACGCTAGGCTAAGCAAACCCCCGGTATGCCACGACACCCTATCGTTGGGTAAAGTAACCCTATGCTACGTCAAGCTAGGGTTGTGCGAAGCCCTAGTATCAATAGTAGGTGATGTGGTGGAGCTTATCAACGCAAAGCTCGTAGTTAGAGTTGATGAAGACCCAGCGGGGGGGTCTCTGGCTAAAGCTAGGGAGATATGCTTAGCTGAGGTATCAAAGCTCCTAGGGGCGTAGCAAAGTGAGGGTCTGCGCTCTACTATCAGGGGGTAAGGATAGCAACTACGCATTGTATAAGGCTATGGGTGAGGGGGCTGAGGTTGCATGCATAGTGGTAGTCCACCCGATGAGGGAGGATAGCTGGATGTTCCACTCCATAAACACTAGTGTTGCGGGGCTCCAAGCGGAGGCGATGGGGTTAGGGGATAGAGTTTACAACGTCACGGTAAGCGGTGTGAAGGAGAGGGAGGTTGAGGAGCTCGGGGCAAGTCTAGCTGAGGTGTGGAGGACAACGGGGTTCGACACCATAGTGGTAGGGGCTATAGCTAGTAGGTATCAGATGGAGAGGATTAAACGTTTAGCCCTCAAGCTAGGTGTTAAAGTCTACGCTCCACTCTGGGGTTTAAACCAGGAGGAGTACCTTAGGATGCTTGTGAGGGAGGGGTTCAAGTTCATGATAACAAGTATAACCACCATGGGCTTACCCCCAAGGCTCCTAGGGAGGCCTGTAGGGCTTGGTGAGGTCGAGGAGATAGTGAGGCTCTCGAAGATCTACGGCTTCAACCCGGCATTCGAGGGTGGAGAGGCTGAAACGCTAGTGTACGATGCACCACACTACAAGCAGACCATATGCCTTGAAGGTGTGGTTGTCAAGGTTAGGGAGTTCGAGTACAAGCTAATCGTTAGGAGAGCGTGGCTCGGAGGTAAGGGTTCGGATTGCATAAGAGTGCAGGGTGTGGTTGATACTAAACTTTAAGAACCTCCCCCTATCCAGGTACGATGGGAGCTTGTAATGGTTAAATGCGTTAAATGCGGTTCCAGGGCAGCATACTATGTTAGCTACGTGAGAGGAGGCTTCTGTAGGGATCACTACCTGGAGTACATAGAGGATAGGGTTGTGAGGACCATTGAGAGGTACAAGATGATACCTAGGGGTTCTAAACTCGTTGTAGCAATCTCGGGCGGGAAGGATAGTGTTGCTCTACTACACATACTCGTTAAACGTAGAGAGGAGATAGGCTACGGTGAGCTAGTAGCAGTTCACATAAACCTAGGTATCCCAGGCTACTCTGAGGAAGCTGAAAGGGTGTTCTGGGAGAACTGTAGGGTTCTCAATGTAAGGTGTATCAAGGTGGATTTAGGGGAGCTCCTAGGCGTAGGCGTACCAGATCTATCAAAGCTATCGGGGAGACCCCCGTGTAGTGTCTGCGGCTTGGTTAAAAGGTATGTTTTAAACGCCATAGCGCTAGTACTCGGGGCTGATGTGCTAGCAACAGGACACCATCTAGACGATATGCTCGTGTACATGTTAAAAGACATACTATCCTCTAACACGGAGGAGCTATCAAAGCTAACCCCGGTATCAAAGGGGGTGGAGGGCTTGACAGTGACAAGGATAAGACCTCTATTCGAGGTGTACGAGGAGAACATTCTAAACTACGCTATAGCCTCGAATATAAGCTTCGTAGCGGGAGAATGCCCCCTAAAACACCTAGGGGCTGTCGAGGTGGAGAGCAGAGAGTACATTGAAAAACTTGAGAGGAGAACACCAGGCTTTAAACTAACAGCAATCAGAAACATACTGAGAATGTTAAGGAAAGAGGGGGAGGGGCTGGGCGCAACACCATCCAAATGCCAGCTATGCGGGATGCCTTCGAGGGAGAACATATGCTCCTTCTGCAGGTTAACAGAGAAGACGTTAGGAAAACCGATGGGGAGACATGTAGTGGAATCACTAGCACGAATAGCAAGCCTAACACCGGCATCCAGCCTATCCTAAGATAACGTGATGCGATCCCAACGCCATCCACCCGTAGGGTATGGTGGATTTCAAAAGCAACATGTTAAACGGTAGTGGAGGACGTCGCGTAAACAACCGTTAAAGCTTTTAAACCCAAACCACGAAATGCTATTGTGGGGGCCGCGACACCTAGCCGAGAGCTCCGAGCGGAGCACTATGAGGCTAGGGCGCGCGTCGGGCGAGCACACCCTACCATCCTTTCATTAACGTGGATTAAAGAAGAGTGGGGGAAGTGGGAGGTTTAGTGTGGTAATTTAAGGGTGTCCGTGGCTTGTGGCTACTTACTACTGTTGCTTACCACTCCTCCTTTAAGGCTTTTAACCCTAGCTATTTCCTTTAAATTCTTATGCCAGGGTGTTGATGTGAACTTCTTAACCCACCTCTCGTCAAGCCCCGCGTTTAACACTGTTTTGAGCATTCTATCTAGAAGCTCCTGCGGTATCCTACCCTCTCTAGCTGCGGGGCACTCCATGTCCAGGTGTATTACAAACTCGTCTCTCTCCTCATCGTAGTGTATCATGAGAGGCCATAGCCTGCAGTCGAAGGGCCTCTTGGGGTATATACTGCATAGGCCATCATGTCTAAGGTAGGGGCATACGCTACCATCAGGGCCCCCTAGGGTGTAGGCAACACCATACCTTGTCTTGATACGCTTAGCTACGCTCTTAAACTCCTTGACCTCCTCATCTAGGAGGACTGCGTAGAACCTACGGCAACAGTTAACCTGACAACCCCTACATATGTCCCCGAAGTTAACGAAATCAAGCAACCTAGCAAGCCTACCCATACACTAGCCAGCTCCTTCAAAACTCCATAGGTACCAGTATATAAACCTTTCATATAAAACGGGGAAACCCCATGTTTCCTAGAACAAAGTCTTCAATACAATCCTGCTGAGCGGGCTTGAAGCCCGGGTTACTGTTGAGGCGCTATGCTCGCACCTCCATCTATAACTATCGTCTCACCCGTTATAGACGGTATCCTTATAAGTGCTACTACGAGCTCTGCAACCTCCTCGGGCTCCACAAGCCTCCCTGTTAAAGTGTGCCTCCTAGCCCACTCATCGGGATCTAGGCCTAACGCTTTAAAATAGCTTAGCCCCATTCTTGTCCTAACAAAACCCGGGGCTACACCGAAGACCCTAATACCTTTTGACGCTAGCTCAACCGCCATACTCCTTGTCAACTGTATGATGGCAGCCTTCATAGCACTGTATATGGAGAGACCTGGTATAGGTTTCATACCAGCTAACGATGAGATATTAACGATAACACCCCCCTCTCTCATATGGGGTACAGCCTCCTGGGAGCAGTATATTACGGATTTAAAGTCAGCAGATATATGCTTGTCTATTATGCCATCATCTAGACTCTCAAAGGAGGATAGGAGCCCTACACCCGCATTATTGACGAGTATATCAAGCCTACCGTAGACCTCCACAGCTCTACTCACAAGCATCCTACACCCATCCCTAGTACCTACATCTGCTAAGACATACGTAGCCTCACCACCAACCTCCTCGATAAGCTTGACGGTCTCAAGAACCTCCTCCAACCCTTTTTTAGCATTAACAACAACCTTAACACCCTCCTTAGCGAGTCTTACAGCAATAGCCCTCCCAATTCCCCTCCCTGATCCCGTTACAATAGCGATTTTACCCTTGAGATCGTATAGGGTCGTTGCAGACCACCCCCTAGCATCAAAGAGGTTTAACTTATTAAAAACATTTAATTCTCCAGGCTCCCCTAATGTCTACTGGTGCTAGTTAATGGATTTGGGTGTAGGTGGTGAGCTACTGTACGCTTTGCTTGTAACTATTGTCGCGGCTGCAGCTGCCGGGCTCGTCTACTGGGTGGCCCGTAGGCTGGCTTATAGGTTTCTCTCAGGCGTTATTGACAAGAGGTTACTTAGGCTCCTAGAGTTTATATTCATTATCCTAGCTGCATCCCTTTTCCTAGCTGTGACCGCTCACGTTTATGGATTCCCCCTGCTCGTCCTCGTGGCTCTCTCCGTGCTCATCATAGGGTCTTTGACTCTCCTCGTAGGGTTTAGGCATGTTATTGAAGAGTATTTCACGGGGCTTGTGCTGGTTAAAGCTTACGAGCTGAAGGTGGGGGATTACGTGGAGTTCGATAATGTTAGAGGTTACATTGTAGCATTGGAGGATACAGCGTTGGTCATAAGGGACTCCCATAGGGATCTGGTATACATACCCTACACGAGGTTAGCGCACTCTAGTTTCAAGAGGTTTAGGGTGGAGGAGGGGCACGAGATTAGAGTCCACGTGCTCGTACCACCTGGGCTCAGCTTGCTTAAGATTAGAGAGGAGGCGTCGAGGATAGCGAGATCGCTGGGGGTAGAGGGTGTTAAGGTTGATGTCGAGTCCGTTAGACAGGATGGAGTGCTTCTAGTCGTTAGAGGCATAATAAGGGATCCCCGTAGGGAGGATGAGATAAGGTATGCTATCCTAGACCACATATACTCTACCATAAAGTGAGCTTAGCCCCCTAGGGTGTTCCAGTGCACCTGGATTTACAGTAGACATGTAACAGTAGTCCTAGGAGGAGCCAGGGGCCTAGAATCCACACTACATGGTACCTCTCCAGCAGACTCAATGTTATACCAATGCTTATCAACACAACCCCCATGACAGCCGTTATGGGGAGCCCTAGCACCCTGGGGCTCCTAAAACCCCCATAGAGCCTTCCTCTCCTCTCTAGAAACGCTAACGACATGGATACCAGTAGGTAGTTGGCGAGAGATGCTATGGCGTAAACCTCGACAATGAAGCTCAACTCCCCAGGGGCTATGAAGAGTAGTGATAGGATGTAGGCTACTATTAGGGCCACGTAAGGTGTTCTAAACCTTGGGTGTACAACGGCTAACCATCGTGGTAGTAGCTTCTCCTCGGATAACATGTACGCTAGCCTTGAGAACGCAACGTAGCCTGTGAGGGCAGCTGATAGCATTATAAGGATTATGTTTGCAGCTACCAGGGCTACGGCCACGCCCCCCACATAGGGTGTGCTCTCAGCTATCAATAGTAGTGCTAGCTCGGGGCTACCGCTTAGAACTTCATAGGGGACCCTGTTCATGAGGATCACTGTTAGGCTAAGGCTAACAAAGCTCATCAAGACTATTATGATGAATGTAGCCCTAGGCACTTGGACTAAGGGGCTTCTCGCTTCACCAGCAAGCTGGCCTATAGAGTCTAACCCCGTGAACCCCCTTGATGCCAGGGCTAGAGCTAAGAGTAGGCTTGCAGGCTTCACTCCCTCCCACTCAAAACTAGGGGGCTCTAGCTTCAAACCAGCAAGTACATTGGGTAGCAGGATGACGGGGAGTACTATGAGGAGATCTAGGGTGGCTATGGCTAAGGCGAGCCTAGCGGACTCCCTTATACCGAGAAAGGTTACCGTGAATAGCAGCGTTGATAGAATTGCAGCCACGATTACCGTGGGAACCCCCAGGTTCACATAGTACATGTTGAGTATAGCTTTAAGGTATATGGCTGAATCTAGGGTACCGTAGCTTATCATTATAAGCTGATCTAAGGCTAGAAGCCACGCGGAGATGTAGCCTATCGTGGGCCCGAAGGAGTATTTAATGTAGATGTACGACCCCCCGGTTTCAGGGAAGTGAGATCCCATCTCCCCATAGGATAACGCTATGGCAGTCATTAAAAGCACAGCGTAGATGGCTACTAGGAACGTGTACTCACCCGCATACAACGCTATGAAGCCTAACAACAGGTAGTATGTAGACTGGGCATCGTTACGAGCTAACACCATTATGTCCAGCGTGTTTAGATCCCTTCTAAGCCAATCTCTCCTAAGCATTCTTCAACAGCTCATTCAGGCTAGTTATAGGCCCGACAGCTACAAGATAGTCACCAGCTTGGAGCGCGGAGTCAGGATCCTTAACCAGCCTCTCCTCCCTGATCACGACAATGTCAGCATCATACTTCTCCTCTAGATCCCTTATGGTAGCACCTAGGATCCTGGAATCACCCGTTATTAGCATTTCTAGCATGCATATGCCCCTGCTAATCGGGGTTATCTTGGTGAACTTAAGGCTTAGAAGCCTCTGAATCTTGGTTGTAATGTAATGTGATAGGTCTACAACATCGGCTCCAAGCTCTCTAGCTATCTCAGCTTTCTCGGACCCCCTCACCACCACTACGACCCTTGGGACCCCCTTCTCTCTAAGCATTCTAGCTAACATGAGGTTGATCTCGTCGTTTGGTGAAAGTAGCAGTGCTACCTCCACGTTACTAAGATCTATATCGGATAGTATGGTAGCTAGCGTTGATAGATCCCCGAGTAAATGTATGTATATGGGCTCTGCTAGGAACCTGTCTGCCCTCTCACTCCTCGTTATAAGGTGAACTGAGAACCCGTTCTCAACGAGTATGTTCACGATGTTCACTGTGGCATCGCTAAGATCATCTAGCACTAAAGCCTCACGTTTCAAGCTTAACCCTCCCCTTGGATGACCCCCTTCCTATTAAATGTTGTAATGGGGGTTTTTAAGAACTTCAACTTAATTCAACGATGCTAGACTAGTAGCTTCTCGGTATTCCACCTAGCTTTGTCTACTAGCTCGTTGACATCGATGTTCTTAAGTCTGGCTACGATGTTTAACGTCTCTCTAACCATTAGCGGGTTTAGTGTTAGCCCTCTGTAATTGTAGGGTGCATCGCTCTCGAACACCATGAAGTCTACAGGTGTTACCTGAGCAATCCTAGCATGCTTCTCCTGTATCTTGATAGCTGGGTTTATCGATATCCTGTAACCCCTACCTCCTATTACGTCTACCAGCTCTACAGGCCCAGTGTACCAGTGGAATACAGCCTTCTCAACATTGTATTGTAGGAGCTCGCCTACAACAGCTCTCCACGCGTCGGGAGCGTGTATGTTGAGGAAGGCCCCCAGGTCTAAGGAGAGCTCTATAAACCTCCTGAAAACCCTAACCTGCATGTGCCATGTATGCTGTGGGAGGAATCTTGCATCCAACCCAACCTCCCCTATACACCTAACACCCTCCCTCTCAGCCAACCTTACTATCATCTCGACATTGTGTAAAGGCTCCTCCCCTATACTCCACGGGTGTAAACCTACGCATGCCACAACCCTATCCGGGTATCTCCTCTCGAGCTCCAATGTCCTCAAACTGGATTCTAGATCGTCGGAGACGGCTATTACACGTAAACCCCTATCAGCTTCGAGGAGCCCCTCAACATCCCTATCGTTGAACTCGTGGAGGTGACAGTGCACATCGTAGATCATAGCGTTACCCAGGCTTACAAGCACCCCTCTCCCCATGAGACTAGCACCACCGCTAGGGTAATAAGGATTTTAAACCCTAAATTAAGAAAGCCCTCTAGGGGATGAAGGGTTTGGGTGGCAAGCACGGTAAGTACGTGTACGTGAGGAGGAGGGACGGTCTCTACGTTAAAGTTAGGGTTCTAAAGAGTAGGGAGGAGAAGGATCCTTCGAGGTACATTGTCGTGGGCCCAGTCGTTAAAAACCCACCATTCACGTACAAGGTTCTAGATGAGAGCGATTTACCTAGCGAGGTTAGGGATCAGCTGTACTCGCTTTAGCCCATTCCATGGTGTTGAAAGCTCTTGAACCCCAAGGTTTCCATTGTAATACCTACCTATAATGAGGTGGAGAACATAAGGCTCATCCTCGAAGAGCTTAGGCGTTGTTTGGAGGATAGTGGGATTCACGATTACGAGGTTATAGTCGTAGATGATGATAGTCCTGATGGGACATGGCGTGTTGTCGAGGAGGTATCCCGTAGCGATCCTAGGGTTAGGCTTGTTAGGAGGATTGGCGTTAGAGGTCTTGGGACGGCCATAGTAAGGGGGTTACAGGAGGCTGGGGGGGAGTATGTTGTCGTTATGGATGCTGACTTCCAGCACCCTCCAAGTCTTGTGCCTAGGCTTGTTGAGACAGCTGTAAGGTTTAACGCTGACGTTGTCGTAGCCTCAAGATATTCTAGGGGTGGTGGTATTACAGGATGGAGTCTTGCTAGGAGGGTTGTGAGCCTGGGTGCACTCTTACTAGCGTGGATCCTGGTACCAGAGTCTAGGAGAACCCGTGACCCCATATCAGGCTTCTTTCTGTTAAGGAGGAGATCTCTGGATTTAAGTGGGGTTAGGGGCTTGGGGTACAAGGTTTTACTTGAGGTGCTAGCTTTGAACCCGAAGGCTAGGGTTGTTGATGTACCATACCTGTTCAAGCCTAGGAGAGCTGGTTCTAGCAAGCTTGGGGTCGACGATCTAATGCTCTACATAGTCCAGGTGCTATCCGTATCCAGCATGGTTAGATTCGCTATCGTGGGGGTTACAGGGATACCTGTTAACCTCGGTGTTATGGCTTTAGCTTTGACTAGCGGAGCTCCAGTTGATATAGCAAGCCTGGCTGGCATAGAGGCTAGCATAGCCTGGAACTATACATGGCACGAGTTGTGGACGTTTAAGACAACCTTTAAGGGTGGTTTGAGAGGCGTGGTGGGGAGGTACGTTGGCTACCACATCTCGGTAGCTCTAGGGGCTCTCACACAGTATGCTACAATGCGCCTCCTCTACACCCTCCTAGGCTTAAACCCGCTCCTCGGACAGCTGGTTGGGATAATACTGGGGTTCATTGTCAACTACACACTATCAAGGGAGAGGGTGTGGAGGTAGCGGGTACCAGCTTTAACTATTGGATTTAATATTTAAGAGCCTTCAGCCTCCTAGAAAGGCTTGGTGTTCGCTTTGAATGTCTACGATGAGGTAGCGTCGAAGCTTATCCTTGAGCTCGAGGCAGAGTACTCCAGGAGGACTCCTCGGAGTAGGGAGCTCTACGAGAGGGCTTTGAAGGTCTTCCCAGGGGGTGTTACGTACGCTATAAGATACCTTAGACCGTACCCCCCGTTTATTGTTAGAGGTGAGGGCCCTAGGGTTTGGGATGTTGATGGGAATAGCTATGTGGACTTCTGGATGGGGCATGGGGCTAACATCCTAGGCCATGCTCCTAGCTTCGTCTTAGAGGCTGTAAACGAGGCTACTAGGTCTGGTGTGCACCTGGGCTTCGAGAACCCCTATGCTCTGGAGTACGCCGAGCTTCTAACCAGGGTGCTACCTGGTGTTGAGACGGTTAGGTTCACCAATAGTGGTACAGAGGCTAACATGTACGCTGTAAGGCTCGCTAGAGCTTACACCAAGAAGAACTACATTATCAAGATGGAGGGTGGATGGCACGGGGGTTATGACGTGTTACACGTAGGGGTAACCCCTCCATTCAAGGGCCCCGAGTCAGCGGGGCTACCAGAGGATTCCATCAAGTACACCATAGTAGTGCCCTTCAACGATCTTGAAGCTGTTGAGAGAGCCCTTAGGGAGTACCCTGTAGCAGCTATAATAGTGGAGCCCGTGCTAGGCGCGGGTGGTTGCATAGAGCCTGAAGAGGGGTACTTGAGGGGGCTTAGAGAGCTAGCTGATAGGTACGACTCGCTCCTCGTGTTCGACGAGGTTATAACAGGTTTTAGACTTGCACCTGGAGGTGCACAGGAGTACTTCAACGTTAGAGCTGATATAGCGGTCTACGGTAAGGTGGTGGGGGGAGGCTACCCAGGAGCTGGAGCCATAGGGGGTAGGGGTGATGTAATGCAACTTCTAGACCACATCAAATACCCCGATCCAAGATCGAGAGCCTTCCATGGGGGTACGTTTGTAGGCAACATAGCAACTGTCATAGCGGGGTACACTACGGTGAAATACCTTGTGGAGCACAGGAGCCTATATGGGAGAGCTGAGGAGCTCTGGGCCAGCGTTAGGAGAAGAATTGATAAGATTTGTGGCGAAGGGGAGAGGCTATGCTGGGTTACAGGGGTTAGTAGCATGCTTGGAGTACACTTTACAAAGGTGAAGCCTAGGAGGGTGTCAGAGGTCTACGGGGAGAGATGGGGTAGGTATGTTGAGGAGGCGTTAAACCTATACGCTAGGCTAAACGGTGTACTCTACATAAGTAGTAAGACTGTACACCTACTACCATCCCTAATCCACGGGGAGCAGGAAGCTAGAACCTTCATAGACGTACTTGAAGGGTTCATAGCCAGGATAACGAGGATCTAGGTTGAAGTTGCACAGCGGAGACTCACGGCATATAAATACTACATACCAAGGAGAGGGTGTACCGGGGAGGCCTGGTATCTACACGTTAATCCTCAAAATCCTAGAGGATATAGAGGTTAACGTTGGACGCCTGGGAACCCTAAGGTTCGGTAAAGGCATATACATGTACGTAGGCTCGGCTAGAGGCCCCGGGGGTCTAAGAGCGCGTTTAACGAGGCACTGTAGGGGTCCAACTCGCACTAGATGGCATATAGACTATCTAACCTCAAATAGTAACGTTAGGGTAACTGCTGCTGTAATAGCGGAGGCAAACTTAGATCTTGAAGAGGTGATAGCCTGGGGGATGCTTAGAAAGGAGTACTGCATAAAACCAGCCATCAAGGGCTTCGGTTCAACTGATAAGACGAGCTACACACACCTATTCACATGCACCTGTAGCATGCAAAGGTGCATCACGACAGCCATGGAGGTTTTCAAAGAATCCTCCCTAAAACCCATGCTTATAGAGTGTAAGATCTTCCATTAAGCGTTTCCCCGCTAACGGTATTTCCGTTAGCGGGGTTGGGCCTTGGTGTGGGTTCACTAGCTTCACCCACACCTCATGGGCCCCAGTCGAGCCCAACGCCATGGGGCTCCCATCTGAGGAGAGGTATTTAAGGCCAATGTTTATAGCCCCAACGACATCCCTCTCGACAACCCTGCCATCCACGTATGCAACTCTTAGGACAACCTTCACTACCTTGAATCTACCTTTAGCCCCCCTCACCGCAGTGCGGATCACCAGGGGGCTGTAACCCTCAATCCTCCTCCCCGTGAACGGGTCTACACTAGAGGAACCCCTCTCTGATATCCTTACAACGTGGATCGGTCTATCCTCTAGTAGTTTTATTAACGTAGCAATACTCCATTGGTGTATTCTGTGTCTAAGCTTCCTACTCTTATTCTTCTCCATCCTCTCCTTATCATCACCATCAATATCTCCTATTACTACTACTGCGTTGTTCTCCCTTGCAAGCTCCTCTATGAAGTTTACAACCTTGTACAGTATATCCCTCTTCCTATCCCCCTCCCTGAGCTTTCTAAGCTTCTTCTTAACCTCTCTCGTCTTGGTAGACTTACCCCTTGAAATCCTCTTCCTCCTAACAGCGTATGCTATGACGATCCTACCAAGACCCGTCTCAACCCTTATAACCTCTACTAGAACACCGTTCCTGAAAACAGCTATTGTAATATTGTTCTCGTTACCGTCAACCGCTATAACGTTCTTCTTATTGTAGAACACAGGGTGTATTTTCGTGAACGTTATGTATGCTAGAACCCTCCTACCCCCACTTGTCTTCAGCTTAAGCTCGCTTGCGGGGATCCAACCACCGTAGAGGTATCTGTGTAACTGCTTGTTGTTACCGTACTTTAACTCAACCCACCCCCTGTGGGTTCTAACCTTCAAGCTTCCACTTTCAATCTTCCAGTCTTGGTTGTCCGAGTATACTATTGTAACCCTTCTAACCTCTGGTTTTCTTGTGCGGGCTTTACCCTTCTTCAAGCGTTCTCTGAAGGATTTGGCTCTTCTAACTGCATCTCTATAAGCACCCTTTATAACCTTTGTTGGTATCCATGGGTACTCTCTCCTATACCTCTCGTAGAACACTCTGTGTAGTGTTTTCTGGGATGCATTATGCTCCAGCGCGTACTCGACCATCTCACCGATCATAGTCTTCAAAGGTTCAACTATATCCCTTAGAGCCTCCCCGGCAACCCTGTTAGCATAGCATTCCAGCACAACAGTCCTACGAAGCACTTTGAACAAGTGATCCAAAAAGAACACCTCAAACCCATAGCTAGTACAATCTAAGACCAGGATATACCTCCAAGCCCCGAAGCTTAAATACTCGCATACTGTTTAACTATAGAACTACAACAACCCCCCACAAAGACCCCTCCAGGGAGCTCTAGGGTAAAGCAACCTCCCCCCGCTCACCCAACACATTACACCATGTATCTACGGCTACCTAAATCCACCATCAACTCTATAAAAGCCTCGCAAACCCCTAGTACTAGGATACCGCTCACTCAACGTACTACGCCAAGTATTAACGAGTATTCACAGATATTCAAACTTATCGCCACTTCTGTAACTGCCTGCGATACCCCTAGATATCAACTCTAGGCTGATAGCAGCATTAATTGAATTCTTTTAAACCCTCCGGGCCCCATAGTAGACTCTAGGGTGGGCCGGTAGCTCAGCCTGGAAGAGCGCTCGGTTTGCACCCGAGAGGTCCCGGGTTCAAATCCCGGCCGGTCCACCACCTCACTCCTCAACCACACCCACTATCCTTGATATAATCTCGTAGAGTTGCCTATCATTCTCCTTAATCCTAGAGATACTCCACGGACGCCACCCCCCGGTTTTAACGGATTCAAGGACTCTCCTGATCCAGCTCTTATAGATCTTCCCGCAGTTACCGTGGTTCCTACAGCTATTCTCTATAAACACTTCTATAACCCTCTCGGACTCCTCCACACTAAGCTTCTTAACGTTAACAAGGTACCTGCTTATAACGTAGAGGATGAGTCTAGACCTACCATCAGGGACACCAGACTCTATAAGCTTCTCAACCCAAGCATAAACCCTCCTATAATCACCCCTAATGGGGGTCTCCTCGCAAACACTAGGATCTACGCGAAGAGACTCTAGGAACTCCTCGAGGGCTTGGACGCAGGAGCTCACACTATCACATTTCTCAACAACCCTAGGCCATAGACTCAAGGACTCCAACCCCTAGATAGCTTTAAAGCCCTCCACGCCTATAATAGAGGATAAGGGGTAGCCGGGTCGTCTAGCGGCCCAGGATGCGGGGCTCTGGCCCCCGTGACCGGGGTTCGAATCCCCGCCCGGCTACCATCACCTTAAGACCTCTAGAGCCTATTCTACAATGAATGTATTTAAATGTGTGCCCACCTATAAGAGGTTTAGATTCCACAGCGTAGTGTGGATATGGTATGGAGGTGGCCGGTTTGAGGTATGGAGGAACAGTTAGTGCTATCCCCCTACTCGTGCTAGTCTTAGCTCTCAGCATCCCCTCTGTGGTAGGCTACGCTGAGGAGGGTGAAGCGATCAGGATAATAGCTAAAGCTGCGGGTGCAGCTCTCGCCGTAGGACTTGCAGGTCTTGGCGCTGGGTACGCGGTTGGCACCGCGGGTGCAGCTGCGGCCAGCGGTATTGTGGAGAAAAGAGAGGTCACAGGACCCCTCCTACTCATAGTGGTGCTCGGAGAGGGTATAGCAATATACGGCCTCCTTATAGCCTTACTTGTTATACTCCTACTATGAACAACGTACTATTTACAATATCTTCTACACGCTCTTTGTTTTACATTCCAATTTTGTTTTACATTCCAACCATACAACTCACGGTCAATCAGTCTTATGATGATACGGGGGGTGGTCGACTCCCCACGAAACCTACGTGGTCCTAGGATGTAGATTTAATAGTTGGTGAACGTGTGGGTCTGCGAGATGGTGGGGCCGCCGGGATTTGAACCCGGGATCACGGGGGCCCAAGCCCCGCATCCTAGCCAGGCTAGACTACGGCCCCGGTGGCGCCGGGGGCGGGATTCGAACCCGCGCGTCCCCAGGGGGGACAACGGGTCTCAAGCCCGTCGCCTTAGGCCGCTCGGCCACCCCGGCTCCTAGGATACTATTCTATGGTTTGGAGTTTTAAGTGTTATGTGGGTTGTAGTTTTGGTATCCATATGTATACTTTTGACCCCCTCCTCTCTACTCTAACCTGTGTTGGGTCTACCGGGTATGGTAGCCTGTATTCTCCTCTCATGGTTGTTAGCTTTCTTGCGTGTGCTACGCCTCCTAGGGCTCTTCTAACCCTCTCCTCGTCTAGTTTTGCCTCTACTCTTATGGCCCTCTCTGTTACTATGACTTCCACTGTCTCCTGTTTTGCTCCGGGTGTCTCAACTATTAATAGTATCTTGTCCCCCCTGTCTATCATTGTTGTAAGTGGTTCTACGTAGCCTCCCCTGATCTCCTCAACACTCTCCTCGAACATCCTCTCCCACTCTCTGGCCTCCGCCAGCATCTCCTCCATTAAACTCTCCATCTCCTCGAACTCCCTCTCAAAGCTCCTCATGGTATCCCTTATCGCCTTGTATATCCTCCTCCTCAACTCCTCGAATGGATCGTAGCTCACAAGCCCACCCCCTAGTATATTATGGGGGCCCTGTACTCGTACCCCTTACCCATCCTGGCTAGGGCACTCCTAGTCTCCTTCATCAACTCCTTCATCCTAAGTTTAACCAGCTCCCCCTCCTCTAACAGCTTATCAACCTGAACCTGAACCCCCGTTATCTGGGATAGGGCTTTCAGTATCTCAGCTGCAGCTTCGGGGTCTGGTAGGTCTAGGAACGAGTCGGCCATGAGTATCAGGGTGTTAACCCTCTTCCTAACAGACTCCTTGAGGATTATAGCGTAGGGGCCTACTATGTAGCCCTCCTCAGCCCTCCTAATGCCGGGCACGTTTGAGGCTATTCTCGATGCTTCATCCGTGCTAGAGAGCCAGTAGACGTTAGGTTTCTCCATCTCAGCCCTCTCAGGGTTAGCAACCCCGGTCAAGCCTATGAGGAGCTCGAACCCCCTGAGTCTCGTAAACTCTACTATTGAGAGAGCGAGGGGCACGATGGCCCTTGGGGATAGGGCTATATCGGTTACCATAACAGCTAGGCCGCCATCCGAGTAGATCCTGATGGGGCATAGGCTTTCACCCGACTTGATAACAGCTATAGGTGGGAGCATGGTGTAGCTATCAACTCCAACACTATCGGTTAGACCAAGAGTCCTGATCATGTGGACAGCAGCTATCTCCCCCACGAGCCCGACATCAGGGAGGCCTACCACGAGAAACCTAGGTTTACCAAGAGGTCTATACTCCCTGTAGATAAACCCGTTAATCTCCTCCTCATACACACTCAACAACCCAACACCAGGGCTTAGTGGTTACCCGAGCTTTAAAATAGATAGGTTTTAAGGGTAAACCGAGACCCCACTGGGGGATGTGAGGGTGACGATAAGGGTTTACATAGAGCCTCGTGAGGCATGCGTATCAGAGATGGTGTGCACAGTACTATGTCCTGAGGTCTTCGAGATAACACGTGAGGATGGCAAGGTAGCTGTGAAGATGCAGTGGAGGAGTTCTAGAGACAACCCTTCTGAAGGCCTTGTAGGGGATGATCTTGAGGATTGCGTGATAGCTGCTGTTGAGAACTGCCCTGTGGAGATCATAAGGTGGGAGAGGGTTGGTAGGGGGGCTTAGGAGAATTGATCTAGGTGAGGCTGAGAGACTCCTATACCCTGTAATCCCAGTCTTCATCACAAGCGAGTTTAAAGGTAGGGTTGGTGGGATGCTAGCAGCATGGTGGACACAGCTATCCTTCAAGCCGTTCCTTGTGGGTGTTGCTATTGCTCCTGAGAGGTTCACGTACAAGCTTGTAAGGAGCTCCGGGGTCTTCGCGTTAAACCTACTGGACTTCAAGTACGTTGATAGGACACCCCTCCTAGGCGATGTCTCTGAGAGATTCTACCCAGGGAAGCTGAAGGCCGCTGGGTTCACGATAGTGAAGGGTGAAGTACTGGGAGCCCCCATAGTATTGGAGGCTACAGCAGCTCTAGAGCTTACACTCACGAATGTTATCGAAACAGGGGATCACGATCTATTCATTGGGGAGGTTAAGGCGGCATATGCAAGAGAGGAGTTTAAAGGACTATGGGATCTTAGACTCTACAAACCCATAATGTACCTTGGTAGAACCAGGAGGCCTGATGTGGTTAGAAGGGTTTACGTAACATTCAAAGACGTCGATGTGAGAGAGTTGGAGTACGCTCCAGGGCCTTTGAAGGAGTACTCTAACCTAAGGTTCAAAGTGCTCGAGGAAGTCGAGGAGGCTGTTAAACGCCTATCTAGTAAGAGCTTAGAGGAGAAGCTTCAAGCCATAGCTAGGATCCTGGAGTCACACGGCCTGGATCCAGGTGATGCAGAGTACTACCTTGAGGAGGTAAAGAGAAGGCTGTTACGGAGCTGACGGTAGATTTAAATAACTGTAGATACATGGTATAACGTGTTGGGTGAGCTGTCGAAGACCGTGTGGGAGGTTGCCACAGTTCTATAGCTGAACAGCAGGTGTTTAAGCTTCGGAGGGAGGGGAGGGGTTGACGGGTACAGCCCCCCGTTGATCCGCACTACGGTGAGGGGGGCTTGGTTGCCCGGGCGTAGATGGGAGCCCAGTGGCGTTAGGGCTCGACCGGGGCCCATGAGGTGTGGGTGAAGTAAGTGAACCCACACCAAGGCCCAACCCCGCTAACGGTATTTCCCGTTAGCGGGGAAACGCTTAGGTGAACTCTAGCTAGACGGCTTCTGAGTAACCTTAACTCTTTAGGTTTCTATCGTAGAGTATGGCTCCTACCACAACCAGCGTTATGGTCCATAGTGTTAGTTTTGCTAGGAGTACTTCCACCTGGTGTGCATCGTGTAAGATCCCTGGTGTGAATATCGCTCTGTATATGCTTGTGGCTATCGATATTGGGTTGTTGACTATCAATGTGTAGAGGGGTTCGGGGAATCTTGTTTTTAGCACGTTCTCGGGGTAGAATACGTTTGATAGGAAGAATATTGCGAAGTACGTTATACTCCTTATTGTCGCCTGCATTTCAAGGCTTTTAACGGCTGTTGATAGGGCTATTGATAGGCTTGACATGGAGGCTGAGACCATGACTGTCACTATTAAGGCTAGGGCTAAGGCTGGGCCCACCACCCCTGTTAGTACCACTAGGAGTGCTAGGAATGGCATCTGGTATACTACACCCCTCACAACACCCCCTAGGATCCTCCCTAGTACTAGGTCGACCCTCGATATCGGTAGGCTTAGTAGGTAGTGGTGGAACCCCCTCCGGAGCTCCATCATAACCTCCCTCCCGATGGTGAATGCTGCTGCAAAGGCTGCTATGGAGGCTATGCCGGGGGCTAGGAAGTAGAAGTAGTCTGGCACAACATCCCTCCTAACCATGCCCTTAAACACCATGGCGAATATGAATAGGTCGGCTAGGTTCATTGTTATGAGGCCTGCAAGCCACCACTTGTACTTCCAGAACCTCTGTAGATCCCTGTAGGCTACCATGAGTGCTTGAGCTCCGACCATCACCTCCCATAGCCCCCCTCTATCCTCCTCTCTAGCAGTGTTATAGCTGCTAGTATTGATGCCAGGGTGAACCCTGCTATGTAGGAGGCCATTACCAGTGGGTCTGATACAGTGATCCCTGAGGCGTGCTCGGGTACGGCTATCACCCTGAGGGTGTCTACAGCGTGGCTTACCGGGTTAACCTTGGCTAGGTAGTAGTAGATGGCTATGGGTGTTAGGGCTACTATGGGGTAGAATATGGTGCTAAGCCTTACGAGTAGCGAGTCCGATACACCCATCAGTATGTCTAGCTTATCACCAGACCTAAGCCATAGGGCTACGCTCATAGCAACCCCCACGAGGCCTGATGCGAATAGGAATGCTATGATCGCTAGTAGGATAACGTGGGGTATACTTGGAACCCCTAGGACTATGACCGCCACAAGTAGCATTGGTAGTGAGTAGGTGAAGGAAGCTATACCACCGCCTAGAGCTCTACCAATAGCTAGAACCCTCCTCTTAACGGGGAGGGATAGCTGGTAGTCTATAAGCCCGTCCTCCAGCTCCTCTACAATCTCGTGACCCCTCATGATGGACATTGAGAATAGCACGGCCATGTAAGCCCCCACGACGTAGAACTTGTAGTAGTCTATAGGCCCGTAGGGCCCCCTTATGGAGACCATGTGGGCTACTATGAGCCCGAACACTAGAACCTGTAGTAGGAACCATGCGAGCCTCATTGCCAGGAAGAACTTGTACCTCCCAAGCTTCCTAACATCCCATAGTATTATGAGTGCTAGGGCTCTAAGATCCTCTCTCATCCTCCCTCAACCTAGCTCCTGTGAAGTAGAAGAACACGTCGTCTAGAGAAGGCTCCCTCATGGAGACGCTTTTAACTCTAACCCCGTGCCTGGATAGGAGCTCTACAGCTGTCGCAATCCTCTCCTCACCTCTATTAACGTGGGCTCTTACAAGCCCATCGGATACGGATATCCTATCGGATTCCAGGAGCTCGGAGAGCTTTCTGATAAGCTCGTCTCCGATAGCGCCCTCAACCCTCAACTCTATGATATCACCCCTGGGTATCCTGTCCTTAAGCTCAGCGGGGGTCCCGAGGGCTTTGAGGGAGCCCCTGTATATTATGCCTATCCTGTCGGAGAGCCTCTCGGCTTCAAGCATGTCGTTTGTAGCTATTATAACCGTTGAACCCTCATCCCTCATAGCCTTAATCCTATCCCAGACGTAGTGTCTGCTTGTTACGTCGAGCTGTGCTGTAGGCTCATCGAATATGGCTACTCTTGGCTTCTGTATGAGTAGCTTAGCTATCTCAACCTTCTTCCTAGTACCACCGCTAAGCTCTGCTATAAACTTACCCCTATGCTCCCACAGGTCCAGCTCCTCCATAACCTCTCTTACAACCCTCCTAGCGTCACCTAGACTGTAGCCGACGACCATAGCATGCCATAGTAGGAGCTCGTAGGGGTTATCAACCCACAAGGCCTTAGGCTCCTGGAAGGCTATACCAACAATCCTCCTAACCCTATCACCATCCCTTGTAACACTATAGCCGTAAACCTCTACATCACCCTCAGTGGGCTTGTAGACAGTAGCTATGATGAGTAACGTTGTAGACTTACCGGAGCCATTGGGGCCGAGGAGGCCGAATATCTCGCCATCGTATATGTCCAGGTTCAACCTGTTAACAGCAACAACGCTTCCAAACCTCTTAACAAGATTCCTAATCCTAACAGCCACCCTCCCCGTAATCCCTATACACCCTTATGCTAACCTTCCCAGTTAAGCTCTTAAACACATGCGCTTTAGAACCTCGGGGTTACTAGTGGGGAGATCCCCAGGCTACGCTCATGCCCTCTACTCTCGAGGATCTACTATTGTATAAGTCCATCCTCATAGCCCCTGCTACACTACATTCGCTGGAGGCTCCCTGTTTTAACGTACTCGAAGTTCTGGAGCACGTTTAGCTGGGATCCTACTATGAGGGAGGAGGATTACGTTATGCTTCTAACACGCTATATCACTAACCTTCACTAGTATGTCGTAGACCTCCTTGACTGTCTTCGGGTTTGCTTCTGCTAGGACGCTTATAAGCTGTCCTTCTCTACTAGTGATAACCCTGTAGATCTTAGCGTTACTCGACGAGATGTAGTGTACTATCTTCCTAAGAGTCGGGTTTGAGTAGTAGATCTCAAATGAGCCA
>JAPYWV010000093.1 GCA_028276165.1 Acidilobaceae archaeon | reverse complement strand
AGGGCTAGGCCTCCAGGAAGTCATATCCAGCATGTTACTACGTGTACCTGAGGAGGAGTTAAGAGGTTACTATGAGGTTCTAGAGAGGATAGCTATCCTATTGAGGAAAGCTGGGGTCGACTACGGGTATCTATACGAAGACGACTACTACCCAGGTACCCTACTATACCTCCTCGGCTTAGAGGAGGAGCTCAAGGTCTATGCGAGAAACGTGTATAGTAGGTTAAAGAGCTTGGGGGTTAAGGTGGTGATAACTGTTGACCCGCATACAACTCATCTCATGAGATTCGTATACAGGGAGCTCATCCCAGAGTACGATCTGCATGTTAAGAGTTACATTGAGGTCCTAGCTGAGAGTAACCTAACCCCGTATAAGAGGGTTAGCACAACAGTTACAATCCATGACCCTTGCTATTACGCTAGATACCTTAACCTAGCCGATGAGCCTAGGATGTTATTGGAAAGGGGCGGCATCGTAGTAAAGGATGTTACTAGGAGTAGAGATAGAACTGTCTGTTGCGGGGGCCCACTAGAGTTTATCGCCCCCCGGCTAGCTGAGAGTATAGCTACTATGAGGCTTGAGGAGCTGAGATCTGCTAGTGAGAACATAGTAACATTATGCCCCATATGCTACCTGAGGTTCACGCTTAGCGGTAAGGAGCCTTCGGTGATCCAAGATATATCATATTATCTTTATGCTGTGTACGGTGGTGGGGATGAGCGGGTTTAACGAGTCCATATACGGTAGGGTAGTTGAGGAGGTCTACAGGGGCTTAGAGAACGCCACACTACGTGAAGGTCTAAAGAGAACTATAGATAACCTAGTTCCAGCCCCCTATAGGGTCTTAGGCAACTGGGGCTACCTGGTTAAGCTAGCAGAGGAGCTTAGAAGAGTGAAGGAGGATGTGTTGAAGAACATTGACTACTACATAGATCTTACGTTGAAGAGCGTTAGAGAGTACGCTCGTGGTGAGGGTTTCTACGCTAAAACTAGAGAGGATGTCTACAAGATTGTTGACATGATACTTGAGGGTCATAGGAGGAGAATGGTCATAGTTAAAGCTAAGTCTATGGTTACTGAGGAGCTTAGACTCCGCGAGTATCTCATCGAGAAGGGTCATGAGGTTTACGAGACCGACTTAGGGGAGCTTCTTATACAACTCTCTCAGGGTAAACCTATGCATGCCATAGCCCCTGCAATCCACATTCCAAGGGAGGAGGCTGTAAAGCTTATCAACAAGCTAGGTGTAAACATACCAATGGATGCCACCCATGATGTCATAGTTAGAAGGGTACGAGAATTCTTAAGAGAGAAGTTCACTAAAGCAGATGTAGGCATATCGGGGGCTAACGCCGTGGCAGCCGATACAGGCTCGATCGTGTTAGTAGAGAATGAGGGTAACATAAGGCTTTCTACGAGCCTACCACCAGTACACATAGCTATTACGGGTATCGAGAAGATAATGCCAACCTTGGATTACGCGATTAAACAAGCCCTGGTACAGTCAGCCTACGCAGGCCTATACCCACCAACATACCTTACCGTGATCTCAGGTCCTAGTAGCACAGCTGACATAGAGTACCGGAGAGTCTACGGAGCTCACGGACCCCATAAATTTTATCTAATTCTCTACGATGGTGGTAGGAGGAGAGCGCTAGAAAGCCCATACCTATGGGAGCAACTTCTCTGCATCAAGTGTGGTAGATGCCAGGGGGAGTGCCCCGTATGGATGTTAACAGCTAATAACTGGGGTGGAAGCGTCTACGGAGGCCCCATGGGCATGGCTTGGGTAGCGATTACAGAGGATGAGGTGAAGGCAGCACACCTAGCACTATTATGCCTACAATGCGGTAGATGCAGGGATGTATGTCCTATGAAGATTGATATGCCTAAAATAGCCTACATGCTAAAGAAATCCCTCTGGCATAAAACCGGGTAGGTTTAAATAACAACGTTTCTACACTCACCATCACAGAGATCCAGCTAGCTTATCAGGTTACATGGGCTAGATGGTGTAATAAAGGAAAAACCCCTAATCTTAGCACTTAAATCTCACCTAACTTAAACCCCCCCACCTCGGATTCCTAGAAGGGTTCCATAGATGGTTCTATAAGGTACCTTGTAAGCTGTCACCTTAGCTAGGCTAAGCCGAGCGGTCATTTAGAACTCCTACTATAGCTTATATAACATTAAATGGAAGTTATGTGCGAAGGCTGTCAGCTGATTACCGGTCTTAGGGGTGGGAGGTTTTAGATTCTAACGCTAGGTTTTAGGTCTCCTTCAGTCTCATAAGGTATTCTGGTGAACTTGGAAGTTGAGGTTGTCGGTACTAATGGATTTCAATCCGAGAGTGAATGTTGTAGCTAGGGTTTGTAGGAAGCTGTACGGGGGTGATCCTGCTCATGGCTGGCCTCACATACTGAGGGTTATGGCTTGGGCTGAGAGGATTGTTAACTCGGAGGGCTTGGATGTGGATCCTGAGGTTCTGGTGGTGAGCGTGCTACTCCACGATATTGGGAGGTTGTATGAGGGTTCGGATCATCACGCTATTAGGGGTTCCGAGGTTGCAAGTATCATCTTGGAGGTTTTAGGCTACGATAGCAGGTTTAGGGGTGAGGTTTCCAAGGCTATCCTAGCTCATAGCTATAGCCTAGGTTATAAGGCTGAGAGTGTTGAGGCCATGGTTTTAAGTGATGCTGATAAGCTTGATGCCCTGGGTGCCATTGGGATCGCTAGGGTTTTCCACACTGGGGCCCTTATGGGTAGGGGTTTCGAGGATAGCTTGGAGCATTTCAAGGCTAAGATTTTAAGGTTAAAGGATCTAATGTACTTCAGCTACTCCCGTAGGGTGGCTGAGGTGCTTACGGCTAGGATAATCGAGTACCTTAGATGGTGGGGTGAGGAGCTGGGGTGAACCTTCACGGGTTTACGTCCGCTCCCTCTACCAGGCTCCTCACACTACCAAGGGTTACCCTCTTGTACGCGTAGAGGTCGTGTGGGTGTATGCTCTCCAGGCTCACAGCTTCAACCTCTATGATCGTGTCATCTGGTAGTTTTGAGAGCTCCAACGCTATGTTTGCTACAGCCTCCCTCACAACATCCTCTATGAGCTTAGGCCTCCTAAGGGCACCTATTATGAGTTGGGCTTCATGCTGTCTCTTAAGCAGTGTTAGCGATGGTGCTGATAGGCTTTTGTAGAGAGCTCTAGCAACCCTCTCTATCCTAACAAAACTCCCCGAAGTCTCAACCCTACCCTTCAGGAGAACCCTCTGCATATGACTAGGGGCTAAGGCTACATCGAGGCCGAGCCTCGAAGCTAAAGCCTCCTGAGCACTAGGGCACACGGTTAAACCTGTAACCTCGACACCAACACCCCACCTCCTACCCCCACCCCTCAAGAGCATAACCTCAACGTCGACACCAACAGGTTCAAACCCCCTGAGACCCTCAAACTCAACATCAACATAGTATGTTGTCCTAGCAGAAACCCAAGCCCTAGAAGCGTATGGATGCCTGTCCAGGAGACCGCTAGCTATACCCTCAAGGTACTCCTCAAGACTCCTAGAACGACCCTCGAAGGAGAGAACCTCGTATAAAACCTCAACACTCCTAGAGAGATGAACACCCCTACGATTAACGGGGACATCGACGTACAAGCTTAGATAAACATCTAGGACAAGGGGGCCGTGAGGTGTATCCAGTAAAACCCTCCTCCTAACACCCCTAAAACCAACCCTCTCAACATCCAGAGGAACACTAGGCATCAAATCCTGTACCTCCAACAAACAACCCCTCAGGGGAAAAGGGTAGTTAAACTAACCCTTAATAAAACATGTACCAAGGAAACCACATTGAGCTTAAGAATCCCTGTAAATAGATGTGATTTAGTTACTGTGTTAGCCGACCTCTTAATTGGATTGAAGATATATTATAAATGTAAATTGCGGATATTAGTCTTTTTGATATTATCAAATATTATTTAAGGCTTAGATTCTAGGCATTCACCATATACTTGGTTGGCGGTGACTAGCTGTGAGCTCCATCTCTAGGAGGGAGTTTGTTAAGGTTGCTGCTTCAGCTCTTGTAGCTACTGTTGCCCTCTCAGCTTCTAAGGCTACATCTAGGGAGGTTGGTGGTAGGAGGTGGGCTATGTTTATTGATGTTAGTAAGTGTTATGGTTGTATGGCTTGTGTTGTTGCTTGTGCTGCTGAGAACAATGTTCCTGTTGGTGTTTTCAGGACTTGGGTTGAGAGGCATGTTCTCCCGGGTGGTGGTGTGGTTTTTGTTCCTAAGCAGTGTAATCACTGTGATAACCCTCCTTGTGTTAAGCCCTGCCCTACGGGTGCTACTTATAGGACTGCTGATGGGCTTGTCCTAGTGGATCCTGGTAAGTGTATTGGTTGTGGTGCTTGTATAGTTGCATGCCCCTACGGTGCTAGGTACTTCAACCCTCTAACAGGGGCTGCTGATAAGTGTACATTCTGCGATCACAGGATAAAGCTTGGTAGACTTCCAGCCTGTGTTGAAGCTTGCCCTACTAGAGCTAGGGTTTTCGGTGATCTTAGCGATCCAGGCTCTGAGGTTAGGAGGATCGTTGATAGGGTTCAAACGAGGGTTCTGAAGCCTGAGACTGGAGCTGAGCCTCAGATATACTACTATGCCTTACCGGAGGTAGCTTCAAAATGAGCTACCCCTCATACCCATACGGCTACATGTACCCTAACGAGGTGGCTGTAGGGCTGACATGGCTACCGATAATAGCTACGTACATGCTATTCGTATCGATAGCCTCTGGATCTGCAATCCTACTAAGCCTAGAGGTTCTATTTAACATAGGCTTGAGGAGGCTAACACCACTACTCCTAATGCTATCCCTGGCTACAGGGCTAGTATACCTGTTAGGCCCTCTAGCCGATCTGAGGAGGCCTGAGAGGGCTTTCTACATACTCGTATACCCGCACTTGGTACCATCAGATACATACTCAGGGGTATCACTAATAGCTCTAATGGCTGGGCTCATGTGGCCTCTACTCGTTATCCTCCTAGTGGTACTAGGATATATTACACTATACAGGGGTATGTGGGGCTCCATCATAGCCAAGATACTAGCATTAGCCCTAGCCTTCACATGCATCTTATGGTCCACGTACTTCGCCCTACTACAGTTCACTACAATACCCCTACTTACTGTACACAATCTAACCCCACTAATACCGGTAGAGCTCCTCCTAGAGTCTATAGCGCTGGCGGGCTCCATAGCGTTACTAGCACTACTAGTACACTATCGTAGCTTGGAGAGGCCCATAGCAGGGATTCTAAGCCAGGTAATCCTAGCATGTAGCCTAGCTTTCATAGCCTTCAGGATCTTCCAGGTATTCCGCCTACACGCCTACATGACAGGATCACCTGAGGCGACAACGTTCATTGGAGTTTTCTCAACTCTAAACACAGTAGTCCTCATCTTAGCCGTCCTCTCCAGTATACTAGCAGCCCACGTGAACCTCAGAGGCTCCGCTATCTCAGCCTCACTCCTAGCCCTCCTATCACTCCTATGGGTTTTCGTTGATAGGTGGTTGTTCGCAGTTAACATTCAATCTATATCCAAGACATCCCTATCCGTTATACCTGTAAGCCTAGATCTTGCATCTTGGGCCTTAGAGTCTACCGCTATGACGCTCCTAGCGCTTTTCGTGTACTACGTGTTATACACATGGGTTATCAGGGAGCCATTGCTTAAACTTGAAGGTAGCGGGGGTGGTGTTGGGTGAGTGTTGATAGGAGGACTTTCGTTAAAGGCCTGGTGGCTGTAGCTCTAGCTGGTGGAGGCCTTCTAGCATACTCCCCGGTGCTCTACAAGATCGTTAAACCCAAAGCACGAGTTTACAAGCATACCACCGGATCCACAGGAGGGTGATAACGTTAGGTACGTCTACACCTCATGCCTAGGGTGTAATGTTAGGTGTGGTATAAGGGTTAGGGTTGTGAACTACAATGGGGTCGACGTTATAGAGAGAATTGAGGGTAACCCCTACCACCCATACAACAGGGCTGTCTCGATGGAGAAGCAAACACAGGTCTACGACCAGCTACCCTACAATACCCCTGTTGAGGAGGCTACCAGGAAATGGTTTGGAACACTGTGCGCTAGAGGGCAAGATGGAATACACCACGTCTACGACCCCTACAGGGTTCTAAAGCCACTTAAAAGAGCAGGGCCTAGGGGTAGTGGGAAGTGGAAGGTTATAAGC
>JAPYWV010000075.1 GCA_028276165.1 Acidilobaceae archaeon | reverse complement strand
TGACCACCGTACTCCTCCGGGATGCCTACACCTGTAAGACCTAAGGCCACCATCTCCTTCACGAGATCCTCGGGTATACGGTTGGACTCCTCGATCTCCCTCCACCTAGGCATAACCTTGGATTCAACGAAATCCCTAACACTCTTCCTGAAAAGCTCGTGCTCCTCCGTAAGCTCTACCCTGAAATCCTCAACACTCCTGAACGGGAAGACCATGGCTAGCACCGGGTGGTAGGAGGGCTGACGGGTGTTTATAAAAGTTAGGGGCCCCTAATGCTGTAAGACCTTAGCCCCCCTTGAGTTGTTGAACCTGCGATATTATGTACTCTAGCTTATTTATAATACTGGTACCTGTGTAGCCTAAGGGGATCTCAAGTACAGGGAGGCCCCTGGATCTAGCCTCTTCAGCCAACCTCCTATCCAGGTGTGATGCTAGGCTACATGTGCCATCGCATCTGACTGCAACGAACACTATTACACCCCCCTTCTCCATCTCACTAATAGCCTTCGCTAGAGCTTGGGGGCTGGGGCTTTCATGCTGGTCTGCGACTACGTACACCGTCACCCTAACTCCAAGCCACTCTACAGCTGGCTGGATTTCAGCCGTTGATATTATTGCCTTGTAGCCTCTCAGAGAACCCTCATAGGCTTTGATCATCTCATCCAACCTAGCCTTCAACCTCTCATAGTTACCCTCGTAAACGCTTCTCTTCTCAGGTCTTAACTCAACTAGTACATCCGTTATCCTGCGTAGGATAACCACCATATTCCTTGGATCGTAGAAGGGCTCATGGTAGTTCCTCCCCCCATGCTCGTGTTCGTGGTCTTCGGGGAGCTCCGGGAACAGGAGTCCCGGTATCTCTAGTAGGTTTAACACCCTTGCTTTGATATCACCTCTAGCCCTTAGCTCCTCAACCCTCCTATCAACAGCCGTGTGGCCCATGGATATTATGAGGTCGGCCTTCCTTAACACCTCAACATCTGAAGGTGATAGCTGGATCTCGTGGGGATCGCCTCCAGCACCTACCACGTAAACCCTATCATCTCCGGCCAGCAACCCTTTAACCTCATCCTCAAAACCGGGGGTCAAGAGTACCACTAGCAGCCCCTCCACCGCCTCCCCACGTCTTTCCAGGAAGAGGATACCTACACCTAGGGCTAGCAGGACTAAGGCCACCCCTACCACGGCTATCCATAAACCCCTACTCATACCATGTGCACACCTCATATAACATTCTATGTAGAGTGTGCACCTATAAATCTTAACTTCAACAGGAGTATAAGTGCATTTATTTAAACTCCGGCTACCCAAGTATTAACCTTATTGGGGTAAGGTAGCCTGTGCACATGTCACATAGTACACCCACGGTTAGGCTTGAGGATGTGCACGTTAGCTTTAATGGTGTAAGGGCCCTAGAGTCTGTAAGTCTTGAGCTTAAAGGTCCTGGGGTTATCCAGGTTATAGGGCCTAATGGTGCTGGTAAGTCGACCCTCCTTAGGGTGATAGCTGGCCTCGTTAGACCTGTTAGGGGTAGTGTTTATGTTAATGGTGTTGATGTGACTGGTAGGAGTGATATTGCTGGCACTCTTGTATCCTACATGCCCCAGTCTAACGAGCCTCCTGGAGAGTCTCCTCTCACTGTCTGGGAGTATGTTGAGACATCGGCTTTGGCTAGGAGATCCGGGTGGCCTAGGTTTAGGGTTGGTAGTGTTAGGGGGGTTGTTGAGAGGTGTCTTACGATGGTCGGCCTCCCTAGGAGCTCGTGGCATTTAAGGTTAAGCGAGCTTAGTGGTGGTATGTTCCAGAGGGCTCTCATAGCCGGCGTTCTCGTAGCAGGAGCTCCCATCATACTACTGGATGAGCCTCTAGCCTCCGTCGACCCTGAGGGTAGGGTCTCCCTATCGAGGGTTTTAGGGCAACTGGCTGTGGATAAGCTTATCATAGTTACAAGCCATGACCCACACCCGCTCCTAGAGTATACGAAGCTCGTAGTGGCCCTCAACAGGAGGGTTATAGCTGTAGGTGACCCCCACGAGGTTCTATCAAGGCTATCGCCTAGCGTACTCTACCCCCACTGGGTGTCGGAGCATGGACACTAGGGTCTACATAGCCATCCTAGCTCTTACGGCTACCACACTCGCCCTCATGCCTAAACTGTATTGGGTGATAGGCTACCCTACTGTGGCGGCCGTGGCCGGCTCATCTCTAGCCTTCGGCTCCGTAAGCGCTCTGGTGGCGGCCAGGAGGCTCTACTTCCTAGCACATGTTATACCACATGTAGCACTACTAGCAGCCCCCATTTCAGCTGTAATCCTAGGCTCTGGCGGCCTGGACTGGGTTTTAGCCTTATTGATTGTAACGGTAATAGCCTGGGTGTCGGGCTACGCCCACTATAGGGGTGTTGGTAGCGATGTTGTAGCATCTATAGTCGTCTCATTCGCCGCCTCCGCCACCGTTATAGCTATCTACTACGCTCAGAGGGTCGTTGGGGCTGGGAGGGTTTCACAGTTGATCCTCGGGGACCCCCTTCTAGTCGGTGTTTCTGAAGGCCTTGTAGCCCTGCTAGTAGGGCTCCTAGTAGCAACACTATCTCTTAGCATTGCGAGGGAGATCTTCTACATTGGTGTTAGCAGGGATATGGCTCTTGTTAGCGGTTTAAGGGTTTGGGTTTACGACTTCACCCTATACACGTTAATGGCCTTAAGCATAGCCGTGATGCTCAGGATAACAGGGTTCCTTGTGGCAACCGTTCTAACCCTATTGCCCGGAGCTCTAGCTGTCATGATTGCTCGCGGTAGCATACAGGTTGTGGTCGCATCCGTAACTGTTGCAACCGTGGCGTCAACAATAGGTCTTCTAGCCTCCATATACCTGGATGTCCCACCCTCAGGTGTAACAGGTTTAATCCTCGTAACCCTCTATGCTCTAGCTAGGGTCGCCCGGTTTGTCTAAGAGGAGGTTTGGTGTAAGTATAAGCAGGGGTTTAGCTGAGAGCCTGGATGTGGTTGCAGAAGCACTAGGGCTTGATAGGAGTAGTGTTGTCGAGCTAGCCCTGAGGGGGCTCCTGGAGGATTACACACACCACGTGGTACCCCATAGTTGTGTAGCGCTCATAGCACACATATGCGATAGGGAGCTTGTAGAGGTGACGGCGATGATAGGGGGCTACGAGGAGCTCAAGATAACACAGTTACACAGCCACACAGGGGAGAAGTGCATCCAGATACTCCTAGTAGCGGGGCCCAGTAGGGTGATAGCAGACTTCTTCTCGAAACTAGCGAAGCTCAAGGGGTGTAAGGCCAGGTACATGCCATTACACGATCTAAGCTCCATCCCCGGCCGAGAGCAGCCCCCTGGAGGTGTTTGAGCGCAAGCTTACATGCTGGGGGGAGGGTGGATTACTAGGTCTCCCTCTACAAGCCCCTGCTATGGTGAAGCCTGAGATGGGGTTCGGGGCGCGTGATGCTAGCTCTAGTGATTCTAGGCTACGCTCTAGCTACGGCCCTATGGCTCTACTCCGAGGCCCTACTATCAACGACTATTGTTGCAGGCCTACTAGGCGGGGTTCTAGCAGGCCTACTAGGCTGGATCGGGGTTTCGATAGCATCTCTAGCCAAACTCCCCCTCCTAAGGCTACTCCAGCCCCCTAGCTCTAGGAGGTCCACACTCCTCCTAGCATCTGTAGCCCTACTACTATCGGCCATACCAGCCTCCATGGAGGGTGGCGTGGGCCTTGTCATGTTCTACCTCCTAGCGTCCATAGCCTACGGCCTCGTATCAGCATCAATAATGGTCAGTGTTCTAAACGATGTAGACTATAGCGATTGGGGTGTAACGTTGACATCAGCGAGTATAGCGACCTACATGTTAGCACTAGTAGCCCTCATAGCGTGGAGCACCCTAGACTTAAACCTAGGAGCACCCCTAGCATTAGCATCCGCTACTGTAACAGCACTCCTAGCATTAACCCTAAGGCCGCAGCTAATACCGAGTATAACGTTGAAGACGGTGGATGCGGTGATAGACCTGATCTCGCTCAGGAGAAGCCCTGAGATCTACAAGAGCTGGGAGTTTGATGTGATAAAGTTAGCACTCATACTAGGGGGGTTGGGGGCGCTAAAGGTAACCCTGCTATCAGCGACAATGAGAGACCACGGGGTTAACACGATAATAGCGTTAACAACAGGGTCTCTAGTAGCATCGATTATCGCAGCCTACACTTTAAAACCAAGGGTAGCCATGATCGCAGCAGTTGTAATCTCAACCACAATACTCATACTAGAAAACCAGCTCCTAGAACTAGCACTAACAAGCCTGGCGATAACGTACAGCAACCTAACAATAGTAATATCAACTCTGGAGATCACACCAAAGGCCCTATCCAGAACGCTAGCACTAACATCAATAGCGACAGCGTTAGGAGCGATACTAGTAGGAGCCCTATCACTAGCAAACCCGCAAATAGCACCAAAAATACTAACGGTAATAGCAACACTAACGTTAATAACAGCAGTCATCCTAACACTAAGAAGAGGAAGAGAGTGGAGTTGAAAAAGATTGAAACCACAATACTGTAGCTCTTCAACCACCATAGGCAACAAACACTGTTTGATTAACGTTACCAGCGTTTCCCCGCTAAACCCCCCTTAGCGGGCCTGGGTCTTCGTGTTGGTTGACACACTTCACCCGAGCCCCATGGGCCCCAGTCTAGCCCTAAAGCTACGGAGCTCCCAGGGGTAGCACTTACACCTCCTCACCGTAGTGCGGACCACGGGGATTGTATTCTATCAGTGCACAGGGTATCCATAGGCAACGGGGGGCTTATCGGTAGTTCTAAAGCAACATCGTGTTATCTCTTGGTTTACGCTCTCCCCTTCACTCCTCCTACTAGGTTTGGTTCGTGGCTGTCATTGCTTTTTATATGCGATCTAGCTATTGTTAGTTCCGCTTGCGTACGCGTGTGTCGTGTAGCTTGTACCCTATGTTGTTTTCTCCTCCCCGTCTAACGCCTTCCCCGGGGGTGCTCTGGGTTTGATTTGTAGGTTTTGTGGTTCTGAAGCTCTTGTGTGGGATCACGTGTTGGGCTACGTTGTTTGCTCTAGTTGTGGTTCAGTTATAGGAGATATCATGGATGATGGTGTTGCCGTCTCACGTGTTGCTAGTGCTAGGCTTAGGGCTCCTTTGAGACCTCGTGGTCTCAGGTCCCAGCCTGTTGTTGATAGGTTTAGCTTAATATCATCTGTTGTCAACGCTAGGGCTCTTGAGGCTCTATCAAGGTACCCTGTGGTCAGAACCGTCTTGGAGCTCGTCGACTCCAACCCCCTGCTTAAGGCTAGAACTCTAAGGGGTAGGGTTGCTCTAGCCCTTTACGCCACCTACAGGGCTCTAGGCTACTCTAGGCCTAAGTCGAGGGTTCTAGCTGCTAGGATTGCGAGGGTATCACCTAGAACTATCGAGAGGGTGGAGCGTAGGAGTAGGAGGGCTCTGGTGGAGCTGGAGGCTAAAGCTAGGGGGCTCTTCGAGAGGCTAGCTAGGGAGAAGAGATTTCCATTAGCGCTACCACCCAGCCCTTAAACCCCCCGCTCGAACCTGTAACCCTCGGTGGCCCGCCTAGTGTTAGAGGTTAACGTTAAGGGTGTGGTGTTCAAAGCGAGAGGCCATGTTAACATTAGGGCCACCCACAGGTCTACCATGGAGGTTACTAGGGATGACTATCTAACACCTAGGGGTGATTGCATAGTGGGTGTTTCAGCAGAGCTTTCTCCAAGAGATCTCCCCGGGGAGCTCAGGAGCATTATATCAAGTGACGGCTCGATAGTTGTAGCCATCCTCTGTAGCAGTGGGGTATGCGACTCGATAGTAGGTAGGGGCTCCTCTAAGATGACGTTATCCGATGATAGAAGGATGGTTTTCAGGAAATCAGGCTACGTAGGCCCGGAGACTGTTATGATACACGCTTCGAAGGCCGCCATAGACCTGAGGAGGGATCTTGTGAGAGTTCTAACAGCCGGTGATGAGCTCACAGTGGTACTCCTAGCGTTTAAGCTTGAGAGCTTCAACTTTAATAGTTGAAGGTTAAACATCTAATAGGGGGCCGGGTCTTGGATGTTGTAGGCTTGGTTGTTAAACTTGGTAGTGCTATTGCCGAGGAGACCGCTGTCAGGGTTACTAGAACCCTGGAGGCTCACGGTGTTAGGGTTCTCGTCGAGGAGGCTGTAGACTATGAGAGTCTATCAAGGTACCCTAAGTTCAGCCTAAGTGGTGAGGTGCCCGAGAAGCTTATAGTTGTTGGTGGTGATGGGACGCTACTGAGGACGCTCTTAAGGCTACAGGGTGAAACCCCCATAATCATGGGTGTAAGGGCTGGGAAGAGGGGTTTCCTGCTCGATGTTGAGAGGTACGAGGTTGAGGATAGGGTTAAGGATTTCATTAGAGGTGAGTATAAGATCGTAGTCTACCCTAGGTACACGGTCTACGCTAACGGGGAGAAGCTGGCGTGCATTCTCAACGATGTAGCTGTAGTCTCTAAGATGGCTAAGCTTATTAGGCTAAACGTATCCATAGACGGCTACCCAGCCATGAGGGTTGACGGTGACGGCGTAGTAGTATCATCGACTATTGGGAGTACAGCTTACAGTCTAAGCGCTGGAGGCCCCATAGTAGACCCGAGGCTCGACGTGCTAATAGTAACCCCCCTGAACCCCGTGCAACTACACCTAAGACCACTAGTCATACCAAGTAGCTCGAGGGTCGAGGTATCAGTAACACCTCAAAGCAACGAAGCATACCTAAACCTAGACGGCCAGATTGTAAGGGAGCTCCGCCCAGGAAGCCTCGTAGCAGTTACACCCTGTGAATCCAAGGTTAGAATGGCTAGGTTCAGGTGGTGGGATAACTTCTACGAGAGACTCTACACAAGGCTACTCCAATACTGGTAACCGGTGTCAGCGGATAAACGTAACTCATGTAACATGGGCATTTATACTCGACGTTAGACATGTAACAACCGGAGGCGTCGTGGATTGGAGTTGGGGGAGGATAGCGTTCTAGTCCTGGATACAGGGGCTATACTAGCAGGGTTACCACTAGCAACCCCCCTGAAGTGCTACACTACACCATCCGTGGTAGGGGAGGTTAGGGATAGTGAGAGTAGGATGGTCCTTGAGAAGCTTATAGAGTCGACGAGGCTTGAGGTTGTGGAGCCTAGTAGCTACTACGTGGGGGAAGCTGTGGAAGCTGCTAGAAGAGCTGGAACACTAAGGCATCTGAGTAGCGTGGACATAGGGGTTATAGCGTTAGCCTTAGAGCTTAAAGCTAGGGGGTTTAGGGTTATAGTTGCCTCCGACGACTACAGGGTTCAGGAGACCCTGGTTAAAGCCGGTATAGAGTTCCTAAGGGTTAGGTATAGGGGTATAAGGGATAAAGTTTTAAAACCCTAGGGTGTACGGTTACAGACATGGGATGATAGAGCCGACATAGCCTGAGACCCCATGGGGGGTCTTTGAGGTAGGGTCAATGGGTTGACCCTCGTTGGCGGGCCTATGTGGTTACCACATATACTATGATGCTGGCCTCTCCGAGGTCCTGGACGCTACAGCAGGACCCCTCTGTAGGCTTGTAGAGGCTCTTACCAGGCCCACTCCTAGGCTCTACGTTAGGGTTAACACTTTGAGGGTTAGCGTTGGAGAGTACCTTGAGATCCTAAGGGCTAGAGGTCTAGGCTTCTACGTTGACGAGGATATACCCGAGGCCGTATGGGCTCCTGTTGAGGGCCCCTTCAGGATCCCCTTGTACGATAAGCTTGTTGTAGCTGATAAGAGGGCCTCTGAGTCCGTCCTAATGGGTAGTGATCTCTACGCTCCAGGTGTTCTAGAGGCTGAGGGTGTTAGGAGGGGTGATCTGGTTACAGTTGTATCGCCACGAGGTGTCCCCGTAGGCTCGGGTGTAGCGGTAATGGATTGGAGTGAGGCTAGGGTTCTACGTAGGGGTTTATTCGTTAAGATAACCAACCCCATGTACAGGGCCCCTAAGGTCTCCGAGCTCCCGGGTAGTGGTGAGCTGGTGTACGGGCAGG
>JAPYWV010000074.1 GCA_028276165.1 Acidilobaceae archaeon | reverse complement strand
TAGCCCCACCTATACTTGGGGCAGCGGCTTTTGTTATGGCAGAGTTCCTCGACAGACCCTATAGGGATATCATGATAGCTGCCACCATTCCAGCACTTCTATACTTCTTCGGGGTCTACGTGTTTATAGATAGGATTAGTAAGAAGCTTGGGTTGGTGAGTGTTAGAAGTGAGGATATCCCCCCTCTTAAACCCCTCCTTACCAGAGTTTACCTGCTAACCCCCATACCTTTAATAGCACTACTCCTACTCTGGGGTCTAGAGCCTCAATATGCCGCCTTAGGCTCCTTGGGTTTTGTCATCCTACTAGTATGGCTTTCAATCGGAGGGCTGGGCGTTATCCCTAAGCTTCTCTTCATAGTAATAGCCTTCATTCTAACATACTTCACCCTCCGTATAGGGTTTAGCGTTGCCTTAGCCCTCTTCACCTTAGGGAGTACATCTATATTCATACTCTTAGCTCTTTCTCTAGCTTTTAAGAATGCGAGGTTCATCTTTAAATCTCTACTTGAGGCTTTCAAGAATACAATAGAGACTGTATCCCCGGTATTCCTTGCTGCAACCCTAGCAGGTTTAATCCAGGGGTCTTTAACGCTAACGGGGCTTGCTGCATCAATAGGGTTTATGATCTTAGACCTGACGGGTGGTAACGTGTTTTTAGTCATGGTAACCGTTATGCTAATGAGCCTGGTTCTGGGCATGGGGGTTCCTACTACTGCAAACTACATAATAACATCAACTATAGGCGGGGCAGCCCTAGCCATGGCTATAAACTCCTGGACGGGCCTCCCCTTAGATTCCGCTAGGCTCGTGGCGCACATGTTCGTATTCTACTTCGGCATCCTTGCCGACGTAACACCACCTGTAGCCTTAGCCTCCTATGCTGCTTCAACTCTAGCCAGAGCTGATTTCTGGAAGACAGCTCTAACAGCCACAAAGCTCTCCCTAGCAGGCTACCTAGTCCCATACATATTCGCTTTAAACCCAACACTTCTGATACTAACCGTTAGCTGGAACCTGGAGACGGTGGTAGCGTTCCTCCTAGGCCTAGGAGGCATGGTGATGACAGTGCTTACACTAAGTGCAGCTATAGAGGGATGGCATGGTGGGCCTATTGGATGGTGGGAGAGGGCTATACTCCTGGCTCTTGGGGTTCTAAACATCGTACAGGAGCCTTTATGGCTCTCAGCCACTATATTAACGGTTACAGTGGCCGTCTACACGCTCTTATACCTTAGGAGGGTTAGGTGAACGTCTCCTTAGTACTCGTGTGCTTGCGTTGCTTCACCTATGTACTCTAGGTCCCCCTTCACAGCTTCTGCCACCCTCCTTGCTACGTAGTATGTGAGGGCTTTTGGTGTTAGCATGCTCGCTATCCTAACCCATAGTGGTACCTCTATCTTTGCCCCTGCTGCTCTGGGGTGACCTCCTCCTCCTAGTTTCACGGCTATCCTCTGTACGTTGACCCTCCTACTCCTAAGCGATACCCCTCCGTTGGGTCTAACTATTACAGCTATGTCAGCCTTATACCTGGCTATTAGTAGGGCTCCTACGATGCTGTTAGCTGGGGGCCCGTTATCCTTGTATGCTGATGCTATCCTCACACCCCCAGCCTCTCCTATGTAGACTGTTTTCAGTATGCGGCTTACGTTTCTAAGCTCCTCGTTAACATACTCTTGAAGCTTCGCCTCCATCTCCTCATCCCAGAGGGTTCCTGATAGGAACTTCTCTAGAACCCTTAGCCTCCACTCGTTACTAGCCTCCCTAGACCCTGCTGCTCTGAAGAGTTTTGGTGATAGGTTGTGATCCCACCTCCATAGGTCTGCTGAGCACACAGCTCTAGAGAGCTCCTCTAGGAAGCCGTCAGCCCCAGTACCCCATAGTGTTGGAGCGTATTTAACCACAACGCCTGTCGCACAAGTACTCCTATCAACGTAGATGTTAACCCCCACCCTCCTCAAACCCTCTACATCACCGTTACTCCAGACGTGGTGGTCATACCATTCAACCCTAACACCCCTAGCTACAACCCCCCCTAGGATCCTGGTAACAGGCTCTCTTGTATCCTCGTTTAAGCCTAGATCAGCTATGACAAGCCCATCCCCCCTCTCAAGGTAACCCTCAAGGCTTCCTAGGAGCTCGTGCAACTCATAGGGCTCGGTGAAGGCCACGGTGGAATCCCTACCAGGCCTCCTACCAGCTATCCTGAGGATAGCGGCTGCACTCCCAACTCCGTCGAGGTCCGTGTGGGTGACCACGTATAGGTGGTTAACGTGCAAGGAGCCCTCCCTCATGCTCCCTAGCAATCCTCTCTATGATGGGCCTCAGTGTCCTAAGGGTATCCTCTAGGAGTTGTGGTATCACCTTAACACCACCGGTAACAGTCATGAAGTTGGTATCACCAACCCACCTAGGGACCACGTGTACGTGAACATGGCCTGCAACCCCCGCTCCCGCGGCCTCGCCAATGTTAACACCTATGTTGAAGCCGTGGGGTGAATAAGCCTCCCTAAGAGCTCTAAGCGACACCTTAACCAGGATCATAACCTCCATCATCTCCTCCAAGTCGAGATCCTCTAGGCTGGAGACATGCCTATAAGGGGCTATCATGAGATGGCCTGAGTTGTAGGGGAAACGGTTTAATATTATGTAAGCCCTCCTACCCCTATACGCTATCAAAGCCTCATCATCACTCATCCTGGGTGCCTCGCAGAAAACACACGAATCACGCCTACTAGAAGCCTCCCTTACGTACGCTAGCCTCCAAGGAGCCCATAGTATGGAGAGCCAGCGAGGCCACCCACTCAAATGGACACCCCAGTACTTATAAGCTGGAGTACGCTTAATAACCTAACCTGGAGGTTCGCCTGCCTTGAAGTGCTTCAAGCTACCAGACGGTAGGGTCCTAGTTGTAGCCCAAGGTGATATAACTGCAGTCTCCCTAGATGCCATAGTCAACCCGGCTAACACGATGATGGTAATGGGTGGTGGTGTCGCAGGAGCCATAAAGAGGGTTGGGGGTGATGAGATAGAGAGGGAGGCTATGAAATACGCACCGGTACCGATAGGAGAAGCGATAGTAACGGGAGCTGGCAGACTCCCCTCTAGATATGTTATACACGCTCCAACCGTCGAGAGACCGGGATCATCCTCAAATCCTACCTTTGTAGAGCTAGCTGTAAAGGCCTCCCTTAGGGTTGCTGTGGAGAGGGGCTTTAAGTCGATAGCCTTCCCAGCTCTAGGAGCAGGAGTGGGGGGCCTCGATGTGGAGGAGGTTTCCGAGATAATGGCTAGAGTTGTTAGGGGTAGCATGAGTCCTAGCCTTGTAGTCTTCATCGCTAGGGATGCAGAAGCTCTAGCTAAGATGGAGAGGGGGGTTAGGAGGGCTCTAGCTATCGAACCTGAGGATTGCGAGGTTGAAGTTTTCAAGACCTCCTCTTAGGCTTAAGCTCCTCTAAATCCAAGGTGAACGACTTTAGAGAGCTCCTCTCCTCAACCAACCTCCTAACCTCACTCTCAGGGATCCTGTACATGCCATAGATGTTCTTAACAACCCTAACCTTGCCAGCCTTAATCCACTTCCTAACCGCTACATGGGTTACACCTAGTAGCTCTGCAACCTCCTCTGGTGTATAGAGCCTCTCCTCACCACCCAACCCTCAAGCACCAAGCCTGTTTTTAACAGTACCCGCACCCCCTATAAAATGTTTACCTTCAAAGGTGTGATATTAATGGGAGCACGATCTACCACTGTATATGAGGATTTATAAGGTTAAATTAAAATAATACTTTCCTAGGGTGGTGTTTACTGGTTTTAGAAACCCTTTACAACGATATTGTTAGGACTCTGGTTTCAATTGTAGTCGTACCTCTAGCCGTCTTCATCCTAACCCTTGGTCTCGTAATGCTCTTAGCCTTCATAACCCAGGGTAGACCCGATGTAGAGGTTCTTGAGAGGTTTAAGTTCCTTAGATACGAATCCGGTAATCCTATGAAGGGTGAGGCTAGGAGGGTTCTGTCCATGCAGTATTTCGGCTACCTGATACTATTCCTAGCTCTTGAGCCTGCACTAATACTACTAGCTTTAACCCTACTAGCTCCTCCTGAGAGGCTGGCTAACCTACTCGTTGTATACATAGTCTTAGTACTTGTGTTCACGCCACTCCTAGTCTACGGGGTTAGGGAGTCTAGGAGGGTTGACCTATGGGTTCTAGACTAGGTGGTACCGGGGTAGAGGAGCCTGTGGATAGGGTCTACGTGGGTAACATTAATGTCACTGCTAGGAGGGCTAGGGAGCTCCTGCTTGGTAAGCTCAAGCTGGGAGATGTGATAGACTGGGCTACAACGTTCAGCTTATGGCCTGTACACCTGTTGACAAGCTGTTGTGGTGCTGAGTTCGCAGCTACATGGAGCCCTAGGTTTGATGCTGAACAGTACGGTGCACTACCCTGGGTTGCGCCTAGGCAGACTAATCTCATAATAATAGAGGGCACGGTGACTAGGAAGATGGCCTGTGCTCTTAGGATAACCTATGAGCAGATGCCCCACCCTAAGTTCGTCATAGCTATGGGGGCTTGTGCTCTCGATGGAGGGCTCTTCTACAACAGCTATAACATTGTTAGACCGTGGGAGGTCGTCCCAGTGGACATCTACATACCAGGATGCCCTCCACCACCAGAGGCTGTAGCTAGAGCTATCATAGAGCTTAGGAGGAAGATTAGGGAGAAGAAGCTGGCTAGCAGGTGGTTGGTTGAGGGTTGGAGGCATGATAGGGAGCCTGTTAAACCCGTAGATGATGTGTGCAAGTGGTGGAGGCCTTGAACTTAGAGGAGGTTGTCGAACTCATAAGGGGGGCGTTAGGAGATCTAGCTAAAGAGATTACCGTGAGGAAAGGCTATGTAGAGGTGGTCGTGAACCCAGGTGATGTGGTTACCGCAGCCACCAAGCTTAAGGAGCTAGGCTTCGACCATGTAAAAAGTGTAACAGCTGTAGATTACCCCAAGGAGTCCAGGATAAGGGTTACATACCATGTATCAAGCTATCTAAGAGACGATCTAGCCAGGGTGATAGTTGGGCTATCGGTAGATCTCTCAAGGGAGAACCCTGTAATGGACAGCCTTGTTGGAGTGTGGAGGAGCTCAGAGTTCCAGGAGAGGGAGGTTTACGAGTTCTTTGGAGTCGTGTTCAAGGGCCACCCTGATCTAAGACCACTACTCCTGATCCCAGAGCTTGCGGAGAAGAGGGTTCTAAGAAAGGATTTCATTGTAAGGGAGGAGAGCATCTATGAAGGAGTCCCACACAGGTACCAGTAGCGGGGTTCTAGAGGGTCGGAGAGTAGAGGGTATGGTTGTTAGGAGGATTGAGAGGGAGCTCTACGAGGTATTCATAGGACCACAGCATCCAGGCTCAGGTCATATGAGGATCATTGTTAGACTCGACGGGGATATTATTGTAGAGGCTGACCCCGATATAGGGTATGTTCATAGGACTATGGAGAAGCTTAGTGAGGTTAGAGAGTGGCTTAAACCCATACCGCTCCTGGAGAGGATGACTATAATAGATGCCTGTAATGTAACACTACCGTACGTCAACGCGCTTGAGAAGCTAATGGATAAAAAGCCCCCGCCTAGGGCTAGCTACCTAAGGGTCCTCTTATGCGAGATCAATAGGGTTGCATCACACCTCTACGGCTTCGGCATATTCGGGGTCTTCCTGGGTCACTCCACCATGTACATGTGGGCTTTCGGTGATAGAGAGGTTTTCGTAGAACTAGCTGAGATACTAACTGGAGCTAGGCTAACACACACCTACCATATACCCGGTGGGGTTAGAAGGGATATGCCACAGGACTTCCCACAGATGGCTAGGAGGGCTGTTAGGTACATGAGGAGGAGGCTTGAAGAGTACCGTAAGATATTCCTTGAAAACCCCGTCATAGTTAAGAGGCTTGAAGGCGTAGGGGTTATAAGCAGGAATCTAGCTGCCGACCTCGGCATCGTAGGACCTAACGTTAGGGCTAGCGGTATCAGGTACGATGTTAGGCTTGTAGAGCCCTACGAGGTCTACGACGAGCTTGAATTCGAGGTACCAGTATTCGAGGAGGGCGATGCGCTAGCGAGAACGTGGGTTAGAGTTGAGGAGATAAAACAGAGTTTGAACATCATAGAGCAGGCTGTAGATTGGCTTGAGAGGCATAAGGGTGAGGTTATACCCAAGGAGGACTACGAGAGGCTACCTAAGCTACATAAGGAGGTTTACGAGAAGACTGGTAGGGTTAAACTACTACCAGCACATGCTACAATGAAGGTGCCAGCTGGTAAGGCTGTAGCTAGAGGTGAGATGGGTAGAGGGGAGATAATCTACTATGTTGAGAGCGATGGAGGTACCACACCGTACAGGGTTAGAGTTGTAACCCCATCAGCGAGGAATGCTATAGTCTTCAAGTACGTAGTCCCAGGTCATAGGCTAATGGATCTACCGGCAATATACGGTAGCATAGACTACTTCCCACCTGAGGCTGATAGGTGATGGTTATGGTTTTGGAGACAATCCTCTATCTGATAGCATACCCACCTCTATGGCAGGTTCTCGTAGTAGGGTTTGTTGGAGGACTACTACTAGCAATGGTAGCTATATGGTTTGAGAGGAAGGCGGCAGCAAGGGTTCAAAGAAGGATTGGGCCTTACTGGGCTAGCCCTAGGCTTGGAGGGTTCATGAACATAGTTGCAGATATGGTTAGATATGTAACCCAGCAGGTCATAATACCTACTACTGTGGATAAGGTAGCGTTCATAGTAACCCCCGTGGCGATGCTCGTTATCACAATCCTACCTGTAGCTTTCATCCCCTTAAGCCCTCACAATCTCTACTGGCCTGTAGCATCCATGGATTACAGTCTTCTGGTAGCCCTTGCTCTAACAACACTACCACCACTGCTGGCTGTAGTGCTAGGATGGGCTAGTAACAATAAGTTCTCCATCATAGGGAGTCTTAGGGAGTCCTATGTCATAACAGCCTACGAGCTGGTAGCAGTGCTAGCCATACTATCAGCTGCAGCCTCAACACTATCATTCAACGTAGTCCACATAGTTGAAGCCCAACAACCGCTAAAATGGCTTGCACTCCTAAACCCCATAGCATTCCTAGCAGCATTCCTTGCAGTCCTCATGTCCACATCAGCGTTCCCATTCGAGATACCAGAGTCAGAGCACGAGGTTGTAGCAGGCCCCTACACGGAGTATAGCGGGGTGCTCTACGCTCTAAACATGGGGGGAGGCTATATAAGGAGGTTCGTATACTCCCTCCTAATAGCCCTGGTGTTCCTAGGAGGCTGGGCCCCTCTAACTCCAGGCTTAGACCCGCTCACAGGGCTCATAATCCCATCTCTAGTAGTTCTAGCTAAGGCAGCAATACTAATGCTCGTCATGAGCTTCCTGAGAGCAGTATATGGAAGGTACAGGTTGGATCAAGCTCTGGATGCGGCTTGGAGGCTAGCATTGCCTCTAGCCCTAATAGGCCTAGGCTGGTCTATAATGCTAGCATATGTAAACCTCATATAACGTTACATGAAAATTTAAATATTGCAGTTGTAGAATAGGTTAAGTGGGTCGTTAACCTTTAAGGTGGGGGTTTATGCCTGCTAGAGTTGCCTTAAAGACGGTGGGGAGGAGGGGGGGTTTATTCGAGGGAGTTAAATCTAATATACAGGCTTTGATCATCGGCGTTAAGTACTTCGTGGACCCTCAGAGATCAACACTCCTATATCCCAAGGAGTACATAGAGCATAGGCCCGGCTACAGGGGGTTCATAGTGTTTATTAAAGATAAATGTATTAGTTGCGCTTCGTGCGCCAGGATATGCCCGGCTGCTGCAATGAAGATGGTTAGGGTTACGGAGATTGATCCAAAGCATCCTGATAAGCCTAAGCAGAAGCAGTACCCCGTTATAAACTACCAGAGATGCATATTCTGCGGCTACTGTGTAGACATATGCCCGACTGAGGCACTATACCACACACCATTCCAGGATATAGTCTATGAAAGTCTAGCAGACATGTTCCTCACCCTGGAGTCCTTCCAAGCGGAGCCAGCTAGACCTGTTGTAAACGAGGGATCCCCTGTTATCTACGAGGTTGACGAGGAGAAGGGTTTAGTTAAGAGGAGGAGGTGAA
>JAPYWV010000073.1 GCA_028276165.1 Acidilobaceae archaeon | reverse complement strand
TGAAGGATTCGGCAAGAACATTCTCAAGAACCTTAGCCCTACCCCAACCCCTAGATTCAAGTCTTTCAATTAGAACCCTAGGGTGGCATCTTAGGAGGACAACGAATAGCACGTGCTCCTGGATACCATTAAGCCAAAGGGTGGGGTGTAGAGTGCTAACAACAAAACAACCACTCCTACCCAGTATAAAACCTTTAATCGACTCCGATGCCCTACGCTCATCAACAACCTCAGAGCTCCTCCCAGTAGGATCTAGGCGTAATGCCCCTACACTCCGGAGGAACACACTGGACTCTATAAGCTCGCAGCCTAGTAGGTTTGAGAGTGCTTCCGAGACAGAGCTCTTACCAACACCCGGGGATCCTGTAACTATTATGAGCTCAGCCACCGGTAATACCCTAGTTGTGGAGAGGGGAGGTAACCCTTTTATCCCACCACCTCTAGGCATAGTCTAGAGCCCATGTAGGGCTTTGATGTTGTCTGAATTCTAGACGATGACATAGTAAAGCTTATATAGAGGTGGTCTTACTATAGACTCTGGAGTCTGGATGTAGAGCTGGTGATATGGAATGGGGGCTAGGATACCCACTACGGAGGCTGTAGGGATACCTGTTATAATACTGAAGGAGGGTACGTCGAGGACGTATGGTAGGGAGGCTTTCAGGAATAACGCTATGGCTGTTAGAGCTATAGCTGAGATCCTTAGAACAACGTACGGCCCTAAGGGTATGGATAAGATGTTGGTTGACAGCCTAGGGGATATAACGACAACGAATGACGGAGCAACCATACTCGATAAGATGGACATACAGCATCCTGCTGGTAAAATGTTAGTTCAAATCGCTAAAGGCCAGGATCAGGAGGCCGGTGATGGAACTAAGACTGCTGTTATACTAGCAGGGGAGCTCATAAAGGAGGCTGAGAGGCTACTCGATAAGAACATACACCCCACCATAATAATCGAAGGCTACAAGGCCGCGTTGGAGAAGGCTGTAGAATACATAGAGAAGATAGCTGAGCCCGTTAGCATAGATGATACAGAGATGTTGGAGAGGATAGCTTTAACAAGTCTAAGTAGTAAGGCTGTAGGGGAGGCTAGGGAGTATTTCGCTAAGCTAGCTGTTGAAGCTGTTAGAGCTGTGGCTGAGCGTAGGGGTGATAAATGGTACGTTGATCTAGGGAATATACAGATTATCAAGAAGCATGGTGGAAGCCTTCTGGACACACAGTTGGTGAAGGGCATAGTTATAGATAAGGAGGTAGTGCACCCTGATATGCCTAAGAGGGTTGAGGATGCTAAGATAGCATTGCTGGATGCACCTTTAGAGATAGAGAAGCCTGAGATAGACATGGAGATAAGCATCTCAAGCCCCGATCTAGTGAGGAAGCTTATGGAGAAACAGGAGAGGATACTAGCAGAGAAGGTGGAGAAGATAGCTGCAACAGGAGCTAACGTTGTTATAACACAGAAGGGTATAGATGATGTAGCTCAATACTACCTAGCAAAGAAGGGTATACTAGCTGTTAGGAGGGTTAAGAGGAGTGATATCGAGAAGATTGCTAGAGCAACGGGGGCCAAGATAGTAACGGACATAGAGGATCTTAAACCAGAGGATCTAGGCTACGCTAAGCTAGTCGAGGAGAGGAGGGTTGGAGAGGATAAGATGGTGTTCATAGAGGGGGCTAAGGATCTAAAGAGCGTTACAATAGTGATAAGAGGGGGCTTCGAGAGGCTAGTAGATGAGGCTGATAGAGCTATACACGATGCACTAAGCGCTGTAGCAGATGCTGTCATGGACGGGAAGGTGGTGGCCGGAGCTGGGGCTATAGAGGCTGAGGTTGCAAAGTACGTGTACGAGTTCTCAAGAACACTACCTGGTAAGATGCAACTAGCGGTAGAGGCGTTCGCTAAAGCTGTTGAAGCACTACCACAGATACTAGCCCACAATGCCGGCCACGACCCAATAGAGACCCTTGTAAAGCTAAGAGGAGCTCACGAAAGACCCGAGGGTAAATGGTATGGTATCGACATAGAGACAGGAGGCGTCATAGACGCCTTCAAGGCGGGCATCATAGAACCCGCAAGGGTTAAGATAAACGCTCTTAAAGCTGGAGTGGAAGCAGCATCACTAATACTAAGGATAGACGATCTAATAGCAGCTAAGAGGACGGAGGAGAAGGAGGAGAAGAAGAAAGAGGAGAAGAAAGAAGAAGAGTAAGCCAAGCTCATCTACACAGGGGAAACTCACCCTCCCCCTTCCTAACCTTTTTAAGGGCTTGAAAACCTCTATCCTCAAGGGTAGGGTGTATGGGTAAGGTTAGAAGTGCTCTTGTTAAGAGAACTGCTAGGAAGCTTCTAGAAACTTATCCAGACGTGTTTACAGGCGATTTCGAGCATAACAAGAGGGTTGTAAGCCAGTTGATCGAGTTTAGGAGTAAGAAGCTTAGAAACCAGATAGCCGGCTATATAACCCATCTGGTTAACGCCTCTTTGAAGAGGAGGGCTAAGGTCAGGGAGGAGGTTGAAGAGATCCCCCAGGAGTAGTTAGGGTTCTAACCTAGACCCATCCTGGTAGTATGGGAGGTGGCGATGCCTCCTATTAGGGTTAAATTCATAGGTGCTCTAAGGGGGGTTGTTGGTAGGGACTATGTTGAGGTTGAGGCGGGTGATTGGGTTGAAGCTTTAAGGATTGTTAGAAGTATCCATCCTAGGCTTGCTAATGTTATTAGTGAGAATGGTGAACCTAAACCTGGCTACATGGTCTTCGTTGATGGGGTTGATTATAGGATAGCTGAGAGGGGTGTTGCTAGGGAGGTTATAGTGTTACCTGTTGTTCACGGTGGGATGCTTGGAGGTTAGGGTACTCTCATGGGATGATATTACGTCTGCTGTATCCCGTGTCACAGAGAGGATAGCTAGCTCCGGGTATGATGTGGAGGTGGTTATAGGGATACTTAGGGGCGGCATCATCCCAGCAATGCTCATAGCCGATAGGCTTGGTGTTGAGGATATAGGTGTTATGGACATTAAGTTCTACCAAGCCCCAGGTGTTAGGAGGGAGAAGCCCATCCTAAAACAGCCCCTAACACTACCAATACATGGTAGGAGTGTTCTGGTGGTAGACGATGTTAGCGATACAGGTCTAACACTCCAGGTGGCCTTAGACATAGTTAGCCACTATGCACCTAGGAACGTTAAAACAGCTACACTCTACATCAAGCCATGGACTAGGCTTACCCCAGACTACTACGCTGAGCTAACAGATAAATGGCTAGTGTTCCCCTGGAGTCTATGGGAGTATAGGAGGTTCGTGGAGAGGAGTGAGGGTAGAGGTTAAAGTCTACGAAGTGAACTTAGGGTGGAGCACCGTAGAGGTAGTCCTAGTAAACCTGGCGGAGAGCGTAGACGCAGCTATGGTGGCGGAGCTCTCGAAGACTGTAAACGAGATACTGGTAGGGCTACCGGAGGGCATGGGAAGCCCTTGCAGCCTAGCACTAGCATACCTATACACCATGGAGGATTTAGAGGTGGGGAGTAGGATTAAGAGTAGACCAATACTATTCCTAGCAAACCTCCTAGGGCTAAGCCAGGTGAGAGATGTCGTGGAGACTGTTAGAGAATGCAAAACCCTAGCCCTCATAGGAGCACCTGGAGGGCCGAGAGGAGCTATCGTAGAGGTTCTCAACAGGCTAGGTATCAAGGACTACGATATCAGATACGAGGAGGCCGAGTGCACCGTGGAGGAGTTGGAGAGGATAACGCTCTCCAGGGTACACAAGCTGTAATAGGATATCATTCTAGCGTTCCCCCGCCATACGGAAATACAGGTATTTGGGGAATACCATCAAACCGTTAGCGGCGTTGAGCCCAGGTGTGGGTTCACTAGCTCCACCCGCACCCCACGAACCCCCGTCAAGCCCTAAAGCCACAGGGCTCCCATCTGTAGGCTAGTCTTCACAACCCTCCATAACGCTGATCACTGGAGGTTGCGTCCTGTTCATACACAGAGTATCCACAGGCAACCAGGGGTATTCTCAGGTTTACCAATAGCTAGTTTATTTAACGTCATATGAGTTGTTTAGCACGTGCACCTTACAGTACATGTGATAGGTCTGCTGGTATCCTTGGGTTAACTCCTGAGATCTCGTAAACCCTCTTTTCCTCCTCCAACACCACACCCTCTATCTCCCTCACCGCCTCTGCTACGGTTCTTGCCTGAACCTGCCTTCTAACCCTTCCACCCTTGGTGTACACGCTTAGCGAGAGCACCCCCTCCTTGACCTCCTTCTCTCCTATGAATACGAGTATTGGTGGTTTCACTGTTGACTCTATGTGCCTCACATCACCTCCTATACTTGTCTTCGTCGTCTCCTTAACCCCTACTCTAAACCCTCTCTCCACCAGCTTATCCTTGAGCTCCACAGCCTTGAACTCTATGTCCTTATCTACAGGCTCCTCCCCCGTCTTTATGGCTATTACTGCTATCTGAAGGGGTGCTAGGTGTACTGGGAGCCTTCCCTTCGAGAGCTCCAGGTAGCCTCCTAGGAATCTCTCTATGGAGCCTAGGAGCGCCCTATGGATTACGAACACTCCCGTCTCCCCGTAAACCTCCTTCACTACATCGTATATCCTGAACCTCCTTGGTAGGTTGAAGTCGAACTGTATGGTCCCCATCTGCCACTCCTTCACTGTAGCTTCACCTTTAACCACCATCATGACATCTATCTTAGGGCCGTAGAAGGCCGCCTCACCCACCCCTGTGACCCTGCTAACCCCGTATTTACCCTCTATAGCTTTAACAGCCTCCTCTAGGGCTCTCTCCGCAGCCTCCCACTCCTCAATAGTCCCCATGAACTCCCTGCCTATCAAACTCCTATCCGATACACTTAGCCTAACGTAGATGTTCTCAGAGCTAACCTTAAGGTTGAAAACCCCCTCTAGTAGCTGGACCATCTCCTCAAACACGTTAAACACAACGTTTAAAGCCTCAGACTCGGGGGCTATAATGTGGGCATCATCCTGGGTGAACCCCCTAACCCTTAGGAGGCCGTAGAGGCTACCACTAGGCTCATACCTATGAACCCTCCCGATCTCGAACACCTTGAAAGGCAACCTAACCTTACCCCTATACCTGGCTATGTGGCTTAGGAATATGAGGAGGTGGAATGGACAGTTCATAGGCTTTATGACGTACTCCTTATCCTCGATATCGAAGACGAACATGTTGCTCCTATAGAACTCCATGTGGCCTGATAGCTTGAACAGCTCCGAGCTCGCAATAATGGGGGTTTCAGCTATAAAGTAACCCCTCCTAGCATGGAACCCCACGAGTATCTGTTGAAGAGCGTGCCTAAAGTAACCCCCGCCAATGCTGAACAGGGGGACACCTGAGCCAACATAGTAGTTGAACTCCCTGCCGAGTAGTGGAACGGTGGAATCAGGCTTGATAACCAGGTCGAGTTCGTAGGCGAAATCAACGTGATCCTTAGCTTGACCGCTCAACTAAACCACCTTAACCTACCTCTAGACTTAAAGCCTTTAAACCCATAAATCCGCTGGTGGGTTAGAGCTCCTAGACGTCTACCTCCTGACTAACCTCCTAATGAGGTCTAAGAGGCTCCCCCCACTTTCCTCCCTACCACCACCCCATGCTAGAGCTCTGGCCTCCTCATCACTTAGGGAGGCGTACCTCCTAGCTAGCCTATGTAGTATTCGGAGCTCATCCTCACTAGCGTAATCCAACGGGATCCCCCTCCTCCCGTTAGACTCCCATAGCTCTATCAACTTACCAAGAATACTTGAAACCTCCGGGTTCGAGTAGAAAGCCGCTTTAACCCAGGGACTTCTATTCTCGTCAATAAGCCTTATGATATCCCTCTTAAGCTCCTCACCCACACTTCACACCACTTTCTTTACCTCCCTCTTAAGCTAATATGCTGTTTACGAGCCTCACGTGCGGAGTTCAAGCTTGGCTCTCCTATGTATGCTTGTTTAAAGGCTTCGGGTTAACCGTTTAAGGCGGTGTCTGGAATGGTGTCATTCACTAGGTATGAGTTACCACCTCTCCCCTATAGCTATAACGCTTTAGAGCCATTCATAATAGAGGAGATTATGAGGTTACACCATACGAAGCATCACAACTCCTACGTTGTTGGAGCTAATGCTGCTCTCGAAAAGTTAGAGAAGTATTTGAGGGGAGAGCTACCAGGTTTAGATGTAAGAGCTGTTCTAAGAGATTTCTCGTTCAACTACGGCGGTCACATATTGCACTCCATATTCTGGCCTAACATGGCCCCACCTGGTAAGGGTGGTGGTAGGCCTGGGGGTAGGATAGGGGATTTGATAGACAAGTTCTTCGGCTCCTTCGAGGCCTTCAAGAACCTGTTCGGCCAAGCAGCTAAGACCGTTGAAGGTGTTGGATGGGCTGTGCTAGGCTACGATCCCATCACAGGTGATCTAAGGATACTCCAGATTGAGAAACACAATTTGCTGATGACAGCGGGTATAGTACCACTCCTAGTCATAGACGTGTGGGAGCACGCATACTACCTCCAGTACAAGAATGATAGAGCTAGCTATGTCGACAACTGGTGGAATGTAGTAAACTGGGATGACGTAGATGCAAGACTAGAGAAGGCATTAAACCTAGCGAAACCCCTCATATACCCATCACTACCCACCCCATAGAATCCATGAAGGAAGCCAGAGGAAGCTCTACTCCAAAACCCTCACTTTAATATTTTCAACGATATGTATAGATTGGTATAGTTACTATTTAAACCTCTAAAAAACACATTAGCCCGGGTTCCCCGACTTGGGCTTTCCACATAAATTCGATGTTATCGTGGTTGGTGCAGGGCCTGCTGGTTGTAGCTCCGCCTACCTCCTAGCTAAGGCTGGTTTAAGGGTTTTACTCGTGGAGAGGGGTAGGAGTGCTGGTAGTAAGCTACTCTGGGGTGGTAAGGCTTACGCTCAGCCTATAAGGGAGGTTTGGCCTGAGCTTGACAAGGAGGCCCCCATACATAGGTGGGTTACTAGGGAGAGGTTTAGCTTCGTCTGGGGTGATAGGGTTCTAACCATCGAGTATAAACTTGGTAGGAGTGTTGCCTTCACATCATACCTACCGGAGCTGGTATCATGGATGGCTAGGAAGGCTGAGAGTGCTGGAGCCCTACTAGTAGAGGATGTTAGGGTTGACGAGATAGTTGTAGAGAATGGTAGGGTTGTTGGCGTTAGAAGCGGTAGTGATATCGTTAGAGCAGATATTGTTATAGACGCTGAGGGTGTTAATAGAATGCTCTTAGAGAAGCTTGGCTTAGCCGAGAGGCTTAACGTTAACAGTAGTGTAGCCCTTGGAGTTAAGGAGACTCTAAGCTTAGACCCCAGGTTGATGGAGGAGAGATTCAATCTAGACAAGGGGGAGGGTTTAACGTGGCTCGTAGCAGGCGATATAACACGAGGGCTACCCGGAGGGGGGTTCATATACACTATGAGGGATTCAATAAGCATAGGGCTCGTAATACCCATAGGCCCTGCTGCTAGAGCAGCTGAGGAGGGTACCTTGAAGGAGCACGTATCAGAGCTTATCGAATCGTTCAGACTACACCCCTACTTCAACAGGTTCTGGAGGGAAGCTGATGTGATAGAGTACGGTGGTAGGATGACATTAGAGGGGGGTTTGAGCATGATGCCTAAGAGGTTGTACGCACCAGGACTACTCGTAGTAGGGGATGCAGCAGGATTCCTCGTAAATACAGGTTACACGATAAGAGGTGTTGATACAGCTGTGTACAGCGGGAAGCTCGCAGCTGAAACAGTAATAGAGGCTCTTAACAAGGGGGGGTTTACAGAGGATAACCTGAAGTCCTACGAGGATAAGGTTAAGAGAAGCTACATATACAGGGAGCTCAAGGCTCATAGTGCTATAGAGGATGTTATGAGGGATCCATTCTACTTCACCAAGATACCCCAGGTGTTGGTGAAGGCTGCGGGTAAGCTTTTTGAAGCAGACTACGAGGAGCCAACACTGGTGGGGGGCCTACTCGAAGCCTCTAGGGAGTCTGAGGTAAGCCTTATGAAGATGTTATTCAAGTTAGCTAGGGTGGTGAGGAGGCTGTGAGTAGTGGGGGTACTAGGCTTAAGAAGTTGAAGTTGGAGGAGCTCCTACAGA
>JAPYWV010000072.1 GCA_028276165.1 Acidilobaceae archaeon | reverse complement strand
GTTTGGGTTGTTTTGTAGAGGTTGAGGTTAAGGGTGGTGGTGTAGAGCTCATAGATAGGGTTGCAGAGGTTCTAGGCGTTGGGGGTTCGCGTGTCTACGAGACCTATGTGGAGCTCCTCTTGAAACAATCTAGCCTATCATCCTCTTAAGCTCCCTGTATATCCTCTCGTACCTCTCCACATCCTCTTTCGTTAGGCTTGGTTTAACCTTCTCAAGTGCTTTGAGGAAGTGTTTCATCTCAACAGGCCCTGGTTCTAGCTTCTCCCTAAGCTTTAGCATTGCAGCCTCCCTAACAACAGCCTCTATATCGGCTCCAGTGTAGCCCTCGGTCATGGAGGCTAGCTTATCTATATCAACATCGGGGGCTACAGGGACCTTCCTAAGGTGTACCTTAAATATCTCCTTCCTAGCATTGAGATCGGGTGGTGGCACGTAGACTATCCTATCGAACCTACCTGGCCTCAAGAGGGCTGGGTCTATGAGCTCAGCCCTGTTCGTAGCCGCTATGACAACGACGTTCTTCAAAGGTTGTATGCCATCCATCTCCGTTAGCATCTGGTTTACAATCCTATCCGTTACACCCGAGCTATCAAACCTGTAACCTCTAGCTGTCGCAATGGAGTCTATCTCGTCGAAGAATATCACTGCAGGTGCTACCTGGCGAGCTCTCTCGAATATCTTCCTTATAGCTCTCTCACTCTCACCAACCCACTTGCTCAAAACCTCAGGCCCCCTAACTGCTATGAAGTTAGCTCCACTCTCCGTAGCAACAGCCTTAGCTAGCAGTGTCTTACCAGTTCCAGGTGGGCCGTAGAGTAGTATCCCCCTAGGAGGTCTTATGCCCATCTTCTCGAAAACCTCAGGGTACTTGAGGGGCCACTCTACAGCTTCCCTGAGCTCCTGCTTAACCTCCTCAAGCCCACCAATGTCACTCCACCTAACCTCGGGTACTTCGACGAAAACCTCCCTCATAAGCGTTGGCCTTATGAACTTCATGGCCTCAAGGAAGTCTGACATGGTTACCTTAAGGTTCCTGAGTATCTCGACAGGTATCTCCTCCGTCTTAGAGAGGTCGACTGCACCGGACTTGATGAACCTCCTTAGAGCGGCCATTGCAGCCTCCCTAGCTAGAGCTGCTAGGTCTGCTCCAGTGTACCCGTGGGTCATCTCAGCTAGCTTAGCCAGGTCAACGTCCTCCGCTAAAGGCATGTTCCTAGTGTGAACCTGTAGTATCTCAAGCCTAGCCCTCTTATCCGGTGGTCTAATCTCTATCTCCCTATCAAACCTACCAGGCCTCCTGAGAGCTGGGTCTAGGGCATCAGGCCTATTGGTAGCCCCTATCACTATAACCTTACCCCTCTCCTTAAGCCCATCCATTAGCGTTAACAGTTGTGCTACAACCCTCTTCTCGACCTCACCTACAACCTCCTCCCTCTTAGGTGCTATTGCGTCGATCTCGTCAATGAATATTATTGCTGGAGCGTTCTCCTCAGCCTCCTTGAAGACCTGTCTTAGCCTCTCCTCACTCTCACCATAGTACTTGCTCATGATCTCGGGGCCGTTTATGGTTATGAAGTAGGCTCCAATCTCGTTAGCCAGAGCCTTAGCTAGTAGGGTCTTACCAGTCCCGGGTGGCCCGTAGAGTAGTATCCCCTTGGGGGGCTCTATGCCGAGGTGTTTGAATAGCTCAGGGTGCTTCATGGGGAGCTCTACTATCTCACGTATCCTCTCCTTAGCCTCCTCAAGATCACCTATATCCTCCCATGTAACCCTGGGGACGCCGCGAGGAGCAACCCTCTCGGGAGCCACAGGGGTCTCCTTGACTACAACCTCTGTATCCCGCGACACGTAGACGATCTGGGATGGCTGTGTTGAGACAACCGTTAACGTTAGATAGCCCATGTACGTTGGTATGACTACAACCTCACCTCTAGTCAAAGGCTTGTTCAAGAGCTCCTCCTTAACATACTCAACGAAATCCGTGGAAACCCTTATAGCACGCTCTGTTGGAGCTAGGATAACCCTGGTAGCAGGGTCAATCCTATCAATCCTGGAAACCTTAACGTAGTCCCCCGTCTTAACGCCAAGAGCCTCCCTAAGGTAACCATCAATCCTAATGATGTTCCTATCAACATCATCGCCTCTAAGAGGCCAAACCCTAGCAACAACAACCCTACCATTAGCCTCAATCTTAATAAAATCACCGGTACTAACACCAAGCTTGCTCATAGCAGAAGGGCTCATCCTAGCAATCTTCCTACCAGAGTCGCCAGGATAGGCCTCAACAACCCTAAGCTCCAAACCCACCAAAACCACCTAGTGAATGAGCTAGGAAGCTAGACCTAAAACCCTTTCACCATCAAGTCTAGAGGTTGACCCCCTACCCCTACTTGGTGTTGGATAGAACGTGGACCACAATTAGCTAATGAGCCAATGGAGGACTTTAAACTTCCACCCTTTAACCCTCAAGCTCGGAGGTTGCCTTGGAGAGGTTCTCTGAGGCTAGAAGATGGTTTGCTCAGGCTACGAGGGACTTGAAGGCGGCTGTCGACAGCCTTAATGCTGGTAACTACGAGTGGAGCTGTTTTCAAGCGCAGCAGGCTGCAGAGAAGGCCGTAAAAGCTTTACTCTACGCTCATGGTAGAAGCCCTTGGGGTCATAGTGTAGTTGAGCTCCTGGAGGAGGTTAAGGATTTAGAGGATGTAGGCGAGGACCTCTTTGTACACGCTAGGGAGCTTGATAGACACTACATACCATCAAGGTATCCTAACGCCTTCGAATCAGGATACCCTGCTATGTACTATGATAGGGTTACAGCTGAAAGAGCTATTAACGCTTCAAACACGATCATAAGGTGGGTGAGAGAACGTCTGGAAGGCATTGGAGTGAAGTTGTAGACTTTGTTGTTAGAGAGCTCAGGAGAATGATTGATATTGAGGCTGTGATACTCCACGGCTCATGGGCCAAGGGTGGTGGCGGTGACTGGAGCGATGTCGACCTACTGGTTGTCACTGATAGCGTTAAGTCTACGAGCATACTGGACAGGCTGTACATATCAGCTGAGTACAGGAGGTACGGAGTGGACCTGCTACTCTACACATTCGAGGAGCTGGAGAGGATGGCCTCTAAAGGTAACCCCCTAGCACTATCAGCCCTCATCGAGGGCACACCAATATTGTCGAGTAGTAGAGTCGAAGAACTAAGATCCAGGGTGGCTAGAATTTATACAAGAATGGGGAGAATGTGGATGCGTACAGGCTAGAAATAGCTTTTAAATCCCGGTTAGACACTAGTAACCATTAACCATAAGGTGGTTTACTCACCTAACTCAACTAACCAGCACCCGCTCTAAGCCTCAGAGGAGCCACACATCAACCTCTGAATGCTAAGTCCAAGTATATACTAGCGTATTTAAGCCTGGAAGTATATGGTGGTGGTGCTGGGGCTTGGCTCTAATGCTACAAGGCTTCAAGGTTGCATTCACAGCCGTTATCACAGCTCTCCTAGCCCTGTACGCTCCACTCCTATCCCTCGACGCATACTCCACAACGTTATCAGAGGTTGTATATGAGGGTTCAAACTACAGGGTTACCTACAAGTCCCCCTTAATACCGTTGACATCGGGTAATAAGACTAGTGTTGTCCTGGAGGTTAAACGCAACGGTAAACCCATAGACTTTGGTTTCACACTCTCAGGCATAACAGTCGATGGCGCCAAGGACGTCGCTAAGGGTAGGGGTCATGGTAGGGCTTCAGCTGATATAACAGGCTATGTTGGCGATGTTGTTAGGGTTTTGAGGGAGGCTAACTCAAACCCAGCACACAGCGGAATAGGACTATTAACATTCATAATATCGAAGGTGGAGGAGAACGGAGAAGAGTACATAGCAACAGACGTGATAACAATACCCGTGATACCGGGGAAGGCTAGGGGCAAAAACATAGTAGTGGAGGTCGAGTTCAAACCAGTACACAAGATCAAGTTGAACAAGACAGGCGGTGGAGAACAATCGGGTAGAGCTGAGGTTTTACAAACAACACCTCCAAGAACCATACCTGATAGATGCGACTCTGCACCTATTAAGGTTGCGGTTCCGGAGGTATGCTATTACTGGAAACTCAACAGAACACTTATACAATCTAAGCTTGAGGGGGTACCAGCCCTAATAGCATTCCTAGGCCCTAGTGGTGGTGAGAGTATCTGGCAGGTTCAAATGCTAAATCACATTCTCCTGAAGAGGGATAGCTACTGGTCTGTTAGCTTTGAGCTAAGCCTGGTTTTCAAAAACCTCGTGGGCGTTTTTGTAGCTCCAGGGCCTGGGTACTACAGGGAGATTAGCAGTGGGCTTAGCCAAGAGACACTCTTCTACCTTAACTGCTACTTTAGGAACTCCTACCTTACAAGTGAGCTATCATCATGTAATTACATGTTTACCCAAAGTTTTAGGCCTACACCTAGTACCTTCTATAAGGAGGCTTTACTAGCTATAGGTTTCTGGGGTTACATGTGGCTTGTTGAGTACGACTATGTTAGACGGCTTCTTGGAAAGCCTGAAGAGATTATTGATAAATCTCTCGCAGTTTACCTAGTCCCCTACTTCAACCTTAACGGTAAGATGATATACTGGTATCATATAGATGATGATCCCTATGATGGGTATGGTCTTGTTGAGAAGATATTCAGGCTTCTCAATAACAATGAGTATACCGGCTGGGTCTTCCTAGGCTCATCTAAGGGTATACAATATGATGTTACAGCTCTTAGGCTAAAACAGTATAGTGGTTCTCCATATGTATTCGGTATATCCCTAGCTGTAGGGGCTCTAGCACTCGTGATACTCGGAACAACGCCACCTGGGTGGACTGCAGCAGCCCTAGCCGCCTTAACCATTGGAATTGGAATTTCGAGGAATGAAGATGAATTTTATCTAAATTATGGTTTAATATCCTTTGAAGCTAAAAATGAGGTTACATTTTACCCATATTACATAGAAATTAGCAGAGCATACACGGTTTATGAGGCTGGGAGAGGTCAGTATAAAGTACCCTTTGTAATACTCTATCCGATAATCGGGTAGCATTCGATCTCAGATTAAACTCTCCACATTCCCTCCTCTTTCCTTACGAATCCTGATCACGAGTTAAGGCTTGAATTTAAGATGTGAGGAGCGTTAGAGATCTATGTTGCAGACAAGCTTTTCCACAGCAATACTACCAATCTCGCTTCTCACCATGGATACGCCTCCAACCTTGAAGTTCACAGGTGACCTGTAGAGTGGTGCTTGGTATACGAATGTGTGGAATTCACCGTACTCACCTGCTGGGTCCACTGTTGCTGGGAGCTCTTCCAGGAATCTTCTATCGTAATCTCTACACAGTAGATCCCCGGGGGCTCTTCTTGGGTCTACTGCCACCACCACAGCTTTGAACCCAAGGCCTAGTATGATCTCTGATAGAGTTACCGTATCGATGCCCTCCAGGGGGTACAGGGGTTTCATGTTAACCTTCTCCAGTAGCCTCCTCTTGTACTCCATCATATCCCGTAGGAAGATGTCACCGTGAACCACATACTCTACCCCGAGCTCCTCCTTGAGCCTCGCCAGGGTTTCCAGGATGGCTTTCTCGTACACGTGGGGTGGTGGTAGGTCTCCCGGTAGCTCAACGGTGTAGAGTGGTAGGTTTAAGCTCTCAGCCTGCCTCTCCACAAGGTCTAAGGGGATCCTGTGCCCTGTTACCACTGGTGGATCGTTGCTCACATCAATTGTTGTTAGTAGCCCTAAGATCTCGTAGCCGGCCTTCACCGCAGCGTATAGGGCTAGTGCCGAGTCCTTCCCGGAGCTCCAGGATACAAGGGCTTTCAAGACCTAGTCACCGCTGTAATGCAGTATGTAGCCTTGCGGCGTAACATAGGAGCCACAGAACCTGCAGGAGCTCCCGTGGAGGGCTCTACCACAGAGGGGGCATCCACCCTCTACAACCCCCGGCGGCTCGACTCCCAGCTCCACCATCCTGTATGCTAGGAACCTATGCAATGGCGTTGGGGGGTTGAAGCCCATAATTCTACTCACATTCTCCAAAGCCTCCTCCTCTAGCTGCACCCTACTAGCTATCCTCTTCAAAGCCTCCAAGCTCCCAGAGCCTGTGTTAACAGGGGTCTTCCTCCTCCACGCAACCTCCCTTAAACCCTGGGATTCAATATATAGCCTGAGTAGGATCTTACCACCAACACCCTTTACCAGCATGCAGTTGAGTGGTATACTCTTAGCTATATCTCTAACAGGCTGGGAGTAGAGGGGTGCTAGAACCCTCACCCCCACCAAAGCCCCAACATGGACTGTTGGGAGCCATGCGCCCACGAGCATGGACCTATGCCATGCCATAATCTCTTCAAAGCTCTTACCCTCAAGGAACGTGTAGCCGAGAAACACCTCATCACCACCATCACCTGACAGTAGGCAGTCGCATCCACTCTCGAGAGCCCATTTTAATGTGAGGTAGTGAACTGCATCAGCTGAAACCTCTATGGGGTCTATGGTCTTAAGGTTACCTAGAACCCAGTCTATAGCTTCCAGGAGCTCCTCCTCCGTAGGCCTTAGTATCGTGTGGCTTTTAATGCCCAACTTTGATGCAACAAGGCTAGCATACTCTACATCATCACCACCTAGATCCACCGTTACAACCCTCAACTGGGACCTCCTAGGATGCGTTAACACTATGAAGGTTGTATCTATGCCGCCCGAGAGGATGGCACAAGAACACCGTCCAACTATACCAGCCACATATGAGGCTATAATGTTAGCGTACGAGAGGCACTCCTGACGCCCTACACCCTCTAGCATAAGCTGAGATCCCTCAGGGTGCTGTAATTGCTAGACGCAACCCTACATCGTCTTACATGTCTCGTAGAAGCTTTTATGTTTATACTCATACGCTTGGGTTGTATACCCCTTGGAGGGTCAGGTCCGTCATAGTAGGTCCACGACTGCTATAATCATAGCTATTATTATTGTGTAGAGTGCGGCAAGTGTTAGAGCTAGTTTCACTCCTCTCACAATGTCGTGGGGCTCCGGGTTTCTTGCGTTAGCGTTTAACACGTAGTACCCGGGCTTTTCGAGCTTCACGTTGAGAGCTCCTGCTAGTGCTGACATTGGGTGGCCTGCGTTAACACTCTCCGTTGCCCTACACCACCTCCTCCATGTTGTTAGAGCTCCTACCAAGCTTCCACCTGCTACAGGTGCTAACGCTACTATCATGAGGGCTGTTATCCTAGCCGGTATGTAGTTTATCAACGTATCCATCCTGGCCGAGAACCAGCCGACATCCCTGTACTCCGGAGTCTTATACCCTAGAGCTCCATCCAGGGTGTTAGCCACCCTCTGCACTAGAGCCCCCAGGGGGCCTAGGAGTGCGTAGTAGAATAGTGGTGATGTGAATCCATCTACAAGGCTTTCAGCTAGGCTCTCCAGTGCTGCTGAGACAACCCTAGGCTTGTCAAGCCTGCTCACATCCCTCCTTACAATCATCTGAACCCACCTCCTAGCCTCATCAAGGCCTGTAGAGAAGCCTCTGTAGGCATTATAGCATATGTCTATTAGCAGTCTAAGTGACATGGAGAGCTTGAGTGTCACAGCTGATACCACAACCCAGGCTAGAGGGTGTACCATGTAAGCTACTATGAGTGCTAGAGCGAGTGGGGTCACATGGAAAGCCGTAACGGTTACCCAGACTAGCACGCCCCTAGCCTTCGAAGAATACCTTGCCCCTAGTTTTAACGCCATAATGTAGGATGTGTGCACAGGGTGAAGCTCCAACAACAGCCCCTTATGCTCGGGGTACAGTAGGTCTAGTAGTAGGGCTAGGGCTAGGGATGCGATCATCAACTCAGCCCCAGGCCTCAAACCCTCAAATACCATCCCAGGACCACCGCCAGCAGAGTCAGAGACGACACTCTTGTTAGCTCGTAGGAGAACCCTGCAACATCGCCATTAGCAAACCCAAGCCTACCCATCGAATCCCTTAAGGTGAAGAGTATAGAGAAGATTTGCGATGAGAGAGCTGATGCTAGGGTTAAAGCTAAACCACCAAACCCCATTGCCACGAGTATGGGCGGTGATAGGAGGGCTAGGGTTAAGGTGTAGACAGCAACATTAGCAAGCCTAGAGTTTAAACGTGAAGCCTCA
>JAPYWV010000068.1 GCA_028276165.1 Acidilobaceae archaeon | reverse complement strand
AACTTCTTCTTAACCTCACCCCTTATAGCACCGTAGGTGCAAACCCTAGCGCAGGCTCCACACTTGATACACTTATCCTCGTCAATCCTAGCTATCAACGGCTCCTTCTCAATGTAACCCTTAGCTAGCAACGCTATAGCCTTAGCTGCTGTAGCCAGCCCTTGGGCTATGGACTCCTTAACATCCTTCGGCCCCTGAGCAGTCCCCGCTATGAAGATGCCCCCAACGGGGCTCTCAACAGGGCCTAGCTTGGGGTGTGCTTCTAGCAGGAACCCCTCAGCATCCTTGGGCACCTTAAGCTGTAGTAGTAGCTCATCGACATCAGGGTTAGGGTCTAGGGCTGTAGCTAGCACTATTGAGTCTGCTGGCACCTCAACCTCCTCTCCTAGGAGCTCCTCGAATACCACCACCGAGCCGTTCTCGAACCTAACACTCTCCTCTACGGGCTTCAAACTGTTAACCTTAAGGAATATAACGCCTTCCCTCGCAGCCTCCCTGTATAGTGCTTCAGCCTCAGGTGTGTACGTCCTTATATCCTTGTATACGACGACCACGTTCTTACCCCTCCTCCTGAGCTCTAGAGCTTGGTGTATCATTGTTGTACAACAGTACCTGCTACAACCCCTCCTCCCATTCCTTGAGCCTACGCACGCTATGAACACTATGTTGTTACCTGGCACATCGTACATCATCTTCTCAACGTCGAGTAGCGTGTACACGTTGTTAGCTTTACCGTAGCCTAGGTAGTCTGGGTTGTGGACCCTAGCACCTGTAGCTATTATAATGGCTCCGACGTCTAGCACCTCACCATTGCTAAGCTCTACTCTAAAGTTGCCAGCGAACCCCTCAGCTCTCTTAACAGTAGTGTTAAGGTAGACTTTAACACCAGCTGATTTAACCTCAGCTATAGCCTCCTCTACAACCCTCCTAGCCTCGTAGCCTTCAGGTGATAGCCTGTAGAGCTCCCTAAGCATACCACCAAGGCTATCACTCTTCTCAACCAGAACAACCTCTATACCAGCCCTGGCTACAGCAGCTGCAGCCTTCATACCAGCTATCCCGCCGCCCACAACTAGAACCCTCTTAACAACCGGAAGCCGTATAGGCCTACCGGGCTTTAGCCTACGTGCTCTAGCTATAGCTGCCCTCACGAAATCCTTGGCTTTCTCCGTAGCCTCCCTCGGGTGTGCTACGTGAACCCAGGAGCCTAGGTTCCTAATGTTAGCCATCTCCACCAGGTATGGGTTTAAGCCTGCCTTCTTGGCGGCTGTCATGAAAACTCTTAGGTGTGTAGCTGGGCTACATGCTGCTACAACAATCCTATTAAGCTTCTTCTCCCTCACAACCTGTGCTATGTAGTCGACGCTTGCAGCTGAACAGGCGAATAGTAGGTTCTCCGAGTGCACCACGCCTGGGAGCGTCTTAGCATACTCCCTAACATCGAATACATCCACTACACCGGCAATGTTGGTACCACAGTGGCAGACAAAGAAGCCTATCCTAGGTGGCTCCAGCTCCCTTATGCTCTCCTCCCACTCCTCCTCGTAGGGTTTAAGCTCCCTAACATGTTGTAGCGCCATGGCTACAGCTGCTCCAGCCTCCTGCACGGAGTCTGATATGTCCTTAGGCTCTGCTACAGCACCGCACATGTAGATTCCAGGCCTTGTGGTCTCAACAGGGCTCCAGGGTGTCCGGGGTTTAAGGAACCCGTACTTGCCCACCTCCACTCCTAGAACCTTAGCTAGCTTATCCAAACCCTCAGGTGGCTCGACGGGAGGAGCTATTACTATCATGTCGAAATCCTCTCTAACAACCTTACCTGTTATCGTGTCCTCGTAGACGGCTATGAGCCTCCCATTCTCCTCCTCAACCCTAGCAAGCTTACCTCTTACAATCTCTATACCCTCATCGACAGCCCTCCTGTAGAAGCTCTCGAAGCCCTTACCGAAAGCCCTTACATCCATGAAGAGCATTTTAACATGTTTAACCCCGTGGCTTTTAGCTAGGAGAGCGTGCTTGAGATTGTACATGCAACAGAACCTAGAGCAGTACTCGTAGTACCTCCTATCCCTACTCCCAGCACACGATACTATTAGCAGTTTATCAACATGCCTTCCATCGCTAGGCCTTAGAACCTCACCGTTAGTAGGCCCGGAGGCGTTCATAAGCCTATCTAGCTCGTAGCTTAGAAGGACATCGGGGTATACACCGTAACCGTACTCCCTGAACTTCCTAGCATCCGCTAGCTTGAAGCCAGTAGCGACTATGATTGATGCAACCCTCCTCTTTACAACCTTCGGTGTCATGGTGAAGTCTATGGCCCTCCTATCGCATACAATCGAGCACCTATCACATGGCATGTAGCCTGGAGGCTTGTTCAGGCAATGCTCTATGTCGATAACATACCATCCCGGCTCAGCCTGGGGGTATGGTAGGTAGATTGCCTTCCTAACACTAGTACCATCTAGTGGGTTGAAGACAGCTACCGGGCACACCTCCTCACACTTACCACATTTAGTGCAATCGGGTGTAACATACCTAGGCTTCTGGAGTATTGTGACCTCGAAGTCCCCAGGCTCCCCTTTAACGTCTATCACCTCAGCTAACGTTATAACCTCGATGTTAGGGTGTCTAATCACATCCCCTATCTTGGGAGCCTCAATACAGATAGAGCAGTCCAGTGTTGGGAAGGTTTTATCGAGGAACGCCATAACACCCCCTATGGCGGGGCTCCTCTCCACCAGGATTACCCTGGCACCAGCGTTAGCTGCATCCAGGGCAGCTTGTATACCGGCTATCCCACCACCTATGACTAGGATAGTGTTACCCCCATCCCCAACTCTAGGGCTCCCATCCCCTCCGGGTAGGCCTCCGCTCATAGCTGGACACCCTTAGCCAACCTAACCCCCTCATCGTAGGCTTGAAGGTTTACATCAACCCTCCTCTTAACCCTAGCTCTAATGGCTGATTTCATGGACTCATGTGGTAGTATTTTGAGGAGCTCCGTTAGGAAACCTAGTATGACCATGTTAGCTGACATCCTAAACCCGACCTTAATCGCTGTTCTAAAAGCTGGTATTCCAAGCTGTGTTACGTCACCTCTACTGGTTGGCTTGACTGTATCCTCCTCGTATACGACTAGACCTCCGCTCCTAACACTAGCTATCTCTAGATCGTACGTCTCCTGGGTTGTTGCTACAAGGACGTCAGGGTTATCGAATATGGGGAAGTCCACGGGCTCATCTGATACAACTACATCAGCCCTACTCCACCCACCCCTCTGAGCGGGGCTGTAGGCTATAACCATTGTAGCGTACTTGTTAGAATACACAGTTGCAGCCGTACCTATAATGTTACCCGCAAGTAGTATCCCGTGACCCCCAGCTCCTATTATCCTTAGTTTAACCTCCACGCTCACCCACCCCCACGAGCTCTCTTTATAAGCTCTCTAGCCAGCGTCTGGTATGATGGTCTGCTACGTCTAACGAAGTTACCTAGCACTATTGGCTTCCTAGGATCCCTTAGGTCAATGTCTATCTTGGAGAGATCTGCCTCGTGGTCTATGACGGTTCTATCCCTGAATATCTTCATGACCTCTAGTGGTGGTAGGTTGTTCATCTCACCGTATATAAGGCATGGGGATACGACCTCTATTATGGCGAAGCCGTCGACCTTAAACATCTCCTTTATAGCAGCTGTCAACTCCTTAGTGTGCAATGGGGTCCATCTGGCCACGAAGTTAGCCCCCAGAGCTGCCGCTAGGTATGGTACGTTGAACGAACCCTCTATGAAACCGTAGGGTGAGGTTGTCGTGATAGAACCTAGGGTTGTTGTAGGCCCATACTGGCCCCCAGTCATCCCGTATATGAAGTTGTTTACGAGTATAACGTTTATATCGTCATTCCTCCTAATAGCGTGTATGAAGTGGTTACCACCTATAGCTAGTATATCGCCGTCACCGGCTATCACTGTAACCTCTAGATCCTGTCTAACAGTCTTAAGGCCTACGGCGAACGGTATAGCTCTACCATGTATAACGTGGAAGCCGTCGAGCTTGATGTAGCCTGGGGCTCTCGAAGTACAGCCTATCCCCGAGACTACAACATGCTTCTCGACCGGTATACCTGATTCCAGGACTGCTTCGACATAGCATTTAACAACAGTCCCTATACCACACCCGGGGCACCATATGTGTGGGAATCTCTCCATCCTCAACAAGCTCTTTATAGGCTCCGTCCTCAAACCAAGCCTTAACCCGCCACTCACCCCCCATACACCTCCTTTATCTTGACTAGAATGTCATGTGGTCTTGGAACACTACCGGGAGCCCATGGCATGAAGTGTATGTCAACTAGGTTGTTGTAGTACTCTCTAACAACGTGGACCATCTGGCCCATGTTTATCTCCACAACGAGTATACTAGCACCCCTATCAACAGCCTCCCTCAAACCCCAGTAGGGGAAGGGCCAGGCTGTTATGGGCCTGAAGAGCCCGACTTTAAGGCCGTCCCTCCTAGCCTCCCTTACAGCTCTTAGAGCGGACCTAGACGTTATACCGTAGGCTACAACGACTAGCTCAGCGTCATCCAAGGCTATAGCCTCATACCTCCCTATAACCTTCTCGTTCTCACGTATCTTCCTTACAAGTCTTGATATAAGCTTCTTTGAGACCTCATGGCTTGTACTAGGGTAACCCCTATCATCGTGGGTTAAAGCTGTTACATGGAACCTGTAGCCTTCACCTGCTACAGCCATTGGTGGTACGAGGTACCTACTATCAAATGGTAGGTACTCCTCCGGTGGGACTGTTGGAGCCCTCCTCTCAACAACCTTTATCTCATCCAGTGGTGGGACCTTCAACCTCTCTATCATCTGGCCTACTGCTTGATCTGATAGCACTATGACTGGGACCCTGTACTCCCAGGCTGTGTTGAAGGCCTCTATCGTTAGATCGAACATCTCCTGAACACTATTGGGTAGGAATGCTACCACCTCGTAGTCCCCATGACTACCCCACTTAGCCTGCATTATATCACCTTGGCCTACGAGCGTTGGTATACCCGTTGAAGGCCCGGCCCTCTGGACATCGACTATGACTATGGGGGCTTCTATCATGGCAGCTAGCCCTATAGCCTCCTGCATTAGGGAGAAGCCTGGGCCTGAGGTTGCAGTCATAGACTTAACCCCACCGTAGGCCGCACCTATTATAGCGTTTATACTCGCAATCTCATCCTCAAACTGTATAAAGTAACCTCCGACCTGTGGAAGCCTCCTAGCCATGTGCTCTGCAATCTCATTACTAGGGGTTATGGGGTAGCCTGCGAAGAACCTACAACCAGCTATTAATGCGGCCTCAGCGGAGGCAATGTTACCCTGCATGAAGTAAACCCCTGGTTTCAGAAGCCACTCCTCGGCCCTCTCTGCCGTAAGCAGTGATATCCTCTCACTCAACCCACCTCACCTCGTAGGGAACAGGGGGCTCCTCTACAACCTCTATAGCGAGCTCAGGGCAAACCCTCTCACACATACCACAGTTAACACAAGCATACTCCATACCCTTCCTAACAACAGGGTACTGGTAACCCCAAACGTTAACACCCTCAGAGAACTCGAGAACACCTACAGGGCAGAACTCTATACAAAAACCACAACCCTTACAAATGTTAATGTTGACAACAGGCCTACCAACAGGCTTCAAAAACCTCGATAAATTCAAGGGCCTACGACCCTTAATAGGCATAACAACCTCTATCGAAACCCTACCTGGCATCGCGGACTACCGATCATCCAGATATAGAACCTAAGGTTTAAATCTTTACATATAAATATTTTCAGATTATAACCTATAGCGGGTTTAAAACTAGAACTTAAACTTAGTAATATGTAAACATAAGGCTTCACGTTTAAAGAGAACCCCTTATGAGACCCCTATGGTCATAGCGTAAGATTTAAATAGCATTATGGGTAGATTAGAAACAGGAGCTGTGGGTGTAAGCTTATGGTCGACTTCGATACGGGGAGAACACTAGGGCTGGCGGGCTCAATCCTAGTCCTAGTAGCCATTATATTCTCGTTTATCATAGGCCCCCTAGGCTTCCTACTACAGTTAGTAGGTTTAATCCTCATACTGGTATCCCTGCACGCGTTTTCAAATATCTACGGAGAGAGGAGTATATTCAGGGATGCCCTCCTCTCAGTGTTAATAGGATATGGTTTACCGCTCGTAGCTTTAATCATCTTCTTAATCCTCTTCGGCTTCACCATATTAACCGCGAGGCCTATTCCACCTGGTCCACCTGGTAGGATTGAGGATTTCTTCGGGGCTCAGATAGCGGGAGCACTCGTAGCCCTGATCGTAATAATGTTCTTAGCCCTCCTCATAGCACTCGTTGTCTCAGCGTACCTGTGGTACAGAGCTCTCAACACCCTCTATCTGAGATCAGGTGAGAAGCTCTTTAGATGGGCTGGCCTGTCCTACCTGGCGTTTGCTGTATCACTCATAGTAGGTGTGGTGACAGCCGTCATACTGGTTGGATTACTAGTGATACTCGTGGGCGTCCTACTAGGTCTAGCGAGCTGGGTACTCCTGGTTATAGCGTTCTACGAGGTTAAACCACCACAACCTACCATAGAGGCTGAAGCTGCCCCTACGCCAGCGGTGCAAGTGTGAGCTTGGATAACCCGAGGCTAACCCCTACTGTTGCTAACTGATTGTTCTAAAGCCTCTCGGAGGGTTTGGGGGAAAAGCGCTAGGGGGTAGGTTAAAAAGCTGGGAGGGGGCTTGTCTGGATCCACGTTCACTTCTTTGGTAGTGTTATGTACTTGGATGGGTTCGAAGCCCTATCTAGGTACATTCTAGCTCTTTTAACGGGCTCCTCTGGCACTATTAGCTTGTCGTAGCAGAACCACCAGTCGTAGCAGTCGTATGTCTCAAGCCTCTTCTTGGCCTCCTCTACTGTTGAGGCTGGCGGTACTATTAGGGCCTCCTCTACTATCTCGTTGTTAGGCCAGTTTGCCGGGATAGCCCTCTTAGTCCTATCACTAACCTGTAGTGCTTCAACCATCCTCAGTATCTCATCCACGTTCCTCCCGAGCTCCAATGGGTAGTAGAGTATAGCCCTAATGACGCCCTTATCATCGACAATGAATACAGCTCTAACGGTTGCAGTGGAGCTCTCAGCGTGGATCAAGCCTAGCGCCTTAGCCACAGTACCCATGGGGTCGGCTATGATGGGGAACGGTATTTCCACGCCAAGCTTCTCCTTAATCCACTCAACCCACTTGATGTGGCTATAGCTGCTATCAACGCTAAGGCCTATGAGCTCAGTGTTAAGCCTCTTGAAATCCTCATACCTCAGAGCGAAGGAGATGAACTCTGTGGTACACACTGGCGTAAAGTCAGCTGGGTGGCTGAACAAGACAAACCACTTACCAGCATAGTCTCCCGGGAGCCTCCTAGTACCAAAGTTGGTCTCAACAACAAGCTCCGGGAACCTCTCCCCAATTAGAGGTATCGTGCCAGGCATAATACTACACCACGGGTAACCGTATTACAGGAAGCTTAAATCTCTTACTATAAACCCCTTTTTATATAAATATATTGTACTTAAAAGTATATACTAACCAGGCTTGCATTACGTTAGAGTAAGGTTTACGGAGGGTTTCACCGTTATGCCATAATCAGGTGTGGAATCCACCCTCTGGGATCTACCTGGTAGATTACATTAAAACCTTCCCTTACCAGCTGGAAGTGATTGGATCTCCTAAAAACTACTCTTGGCATCCCGACCTTGGAGGTTTGGTGTAGAGCTGGTGGGGCTGGGGGGTGTTGGCTGTGTGGAGCCCCCCGGTGGTTCTACTTCTTCTGCTGTTTCCTCTCTATGTACTCTTGTGGTTTTAGTAGTTGTTCTAGCTCTTTCGGGTCATCTATTTTCACTGCTACTATCCACCCTCCACCGTAGGGGTCCTTGTTTACCAGCTCTGGCTCGTCTCTCAGCCTCTCGTTCACCTCTACTACTGTGCCTGTTACCGGTGTGTACACCTCTGCTGTAGCCTTTATGGACTCTATGACTGCTACCGACTGCCCTCTCCTCACCTTCGCCCCCTGTTTTGGTAGCTCTACCCCTACAACGTCTCTTAGCATTTTCTGCGCGTAATCCGTAACCCCTATCCTAGCCACGTCACCCTCCACTTTAACCCACTCGTCTGTCTCGGTATAGAGTAGCGTATCGTCCACCTTGAACTTCACGTTCCCAGCCTGTGCTTCTATCAAACCCATCCGGTGCTCACCTTACACCATGTAGTCTACGGGGGGTTTAAATATGGGCTCCCGCTATTTCCTCGAGCTCCTTGTAGTACTTGAGCCCGCTTCCAGTGAGCACCACTATGACATCCCCTCCTAGCCTACCCTCCAGGGCTCTGTAGGCTGCCCACGCTACGGCCGATGAAGGTTCCACTATGAAGCCCATTGATAGGAGCTCTCTCAACGCAACCCTTATAGCCTCATCCCCCACCTTCACTAAACCCCCACCGCTATCCCTCACAATCCTAGCTATCTCCTCCAGCCTAGGCGGGTTTCTCACGACCAGTGCGTCTGCAAGCTTGGACTCTGGGCCTCCAACGTAGGCTAACAAGTCTACGAGGCCCTCTAGCGATGGGCTACCGCTAGCCTGTACAGCTATTATCCTCGGTTTAACACCGGCCTCAAGAGAACCCCTGTAGAGCCCTACCAGGAGGCTCCCACTGGATACCGGGACTATCACGGTAGCCCTCCTAGAGTACTCTGCAATCTCGTAGCCCAAGCTCTTAACACCCTCTATGAAGACAGGGCTTGTAAGGTGTGCTACGTGGAAGCACTCACCAGCATAGGACTCTGCAACCATGGAAGCCTCACCCCTACTCCCGACGACTACGACGTTAGCGCCAACAGCCCTCATCAACGAAAGCTTACCAGGGCTAGCAGTAGCGGGGACTACGATGTGAGCTCTAAGAC